>NZ_JBFUFQ010000130.1:0-16334 GCF_056403355.1 Rhizobacter sp. P2_H3
GGCACCGTGTTCTCGATCCTGCTGCCGCTGCGCCCGCGCGAACCCGGCACGTCCGGCGAACCGCTGCCGCT
This sequence comes from Rhizobacter sp. P2_H3, assembly GCF_056403355.1. Taxonomy (NCBI): domain Bacteria; kingdom Pseudomonadati; phylum Pseudomonadota; class Betaproteobacteria; order Burkholderiales; family Sphaerotilaceae; genus Rhizobacter; species Rhizobacter sp. P2_H3. The sequence continues at coordinate 72 of NZ_JBFUFQ010000130.1, forward strand.
GGCGGCCTGACCCGCCCACCCATCCCACCCGACGGAGCCCGCCACGTGACAGCACCGCAGAAAGCCCGCATCCTGTTCGTCGACGACGAGGAACGCATCATCAACCTGCTGCGGGTGATGTTCCGCAGCACCTACGAGGTCTTCACGGCATCGAGCGGCGCGCAGGCGCTGGAGATCCTGCATCGTGAACGCATCGACGTGATCGTCAGCGACCAGCGCATGCCCGGCATGACCGGCGTGCAGCTGCTCGCCAAGGTGGGCAGCACGTGGCCCGGCACGGTGCGCGTGCTGTTGACCGGCTATGCCGACCAGTCGGCCATCGTCGGCTCGGTCAATGAAGGCCAGATCTTCCGCTACGTCACCAAGCCCTGGGACCAGGACGCGTTCCGCGTGACCCTCGCCGAGGCGGCCGAGATCGGCCAGATGCAATCGCGGCCGGCCCCCATCGTCACGCCATCGGGCTCGGCGGCGCGCGCCGCATCGCGGCCCGCTGCGGGCGTGCTGCTGCTCGACGACAACGAAGCCGATTGCGCGCTGATCCGTGAGGCGCTGGGCACCCAGTTCACGGTGCACCGCGCCGATACCGTGGCCTGCGCGCTGCAATTGCTGGCGCGCCACGCCATCGGCGTGATGGTGTGCGAATCGCGCGTCGGCGGCGCCGACACCGGCCAGCTGCTGCATACGCTGAAGACCCACTTCCCGGCACTGATCACCGTGATGCTGACGCATCACACCGATGCGGACGAGGTGGTGCGCCTGATCAACCAGGCCCGCATCTTCCGCTTCGCCAGCAAGCCGATCCGCCCGGCGGCGCTGAGCCTGGCAGTGACGGCGGCGATGAAGGAGCACCATCGCTGCCTGGGCGACGCACGCCATGTCGCACTGCACCGCACGATGCGCGTTCCCGGGCTCGACACGCCGGTGGCCAGCGGCATCCTGCAGGGATTGAAGGCGATCACCGCGCGCTGGCGGCTGTTCTCGGCCTGAGGCGCCGCGATACCATCGCGGCCACGATGGATGACATTCCCGACTGGCTGCACCACCTGAACACCCTGGCCGACCAGCCCCCGCTGCTGCTGCGCGAGCGGCTGTGGCTGCAGGCCACCGATGCGGTGATCGGCTCGATCGAGCCGCTGCTCGCCCGCCACATGGCCGAAGCCGACCTGCCGATGCGCCCGCGCGCCGGCGGCTGGCAGGTCGAAGGCCCGCCCGACGCGGCGCTGGCAGTGATCGCCCACTGGCTGCACGAGCATCAGCTGGGCGGTGCCTGGCGCAACGAGCTGCTGGTGGTGGCGAACGAACACGGCGAGCGGCAGGCGCTGATCGAGCGCGCCGCGGTGCGCCCGCTGGGCATTGCCACCGTCGCGGTGCACCTGGTGGGCCACACCGGCGATGGCCGCGTCTGGGTGCAGCAGCGCGCTTTCGACAAGGCGACCGACCCCGGCCAGTGGGACACGCTGTCGGGCGGGATGCTGTCGGCGAGCGAGACCGTCGCCTCCGCCCTGCACCGCGAGACCTGGGAGGAAGCCGGGCTGGAGGTGGCGACGATGCGCAACGTGCGCGCGCTCGGCCACCAGTGGGTGCGCCGCCCGGTCGACAGGAACGGCTACATGGTCGAGCGCATCGAGATGTTCGAGGGCGAGCTGCTGCCGGATCTGGATCCCGACAACCAGGATGGCGAGGTCGAGGGGTTCGACTGCGTGCCGGCCGAGCAGCTGCTGGAGAGCGTGAAGGCCGGCGTCTTCACGCTCGAGGCGGCCCTGGTGCACGCGCACTGGCTGCGCCGCCACCAGTATTTCTAGGACTCGTCGGAAGACAGCGCCGACAGCTGCGAATGCCGGATGCGCGTCTGCGACAGCGCGCCGGCCGATTCGAGGATCGGGTAGGCGATCGAGCAGATGTGCGAGTTGATGCGCTTCAGGTCGCTGATCAGGTCGATGTGCAGCGAGCTGGTCTCGATGCTCTGCGCCGTGTTCTCCTGCAGCCGTGCGATGTGGCTGGCGGCGTATTCATGCTCCAGGTCGCGGAAGCGCGCCTTCTCTTCGAGCAGCCGCTTCGCATCGCGCACATGGCCGTCGAGGAAGACGCTCATGCCCAGCCGCAGGTTGGCCATCAGCCGCTCGTGCAGGTGCACGATCTCGGCCATGCCGGCATCGGAGAAGCTGCGGTTCTTGCGCACCTTCTTGTCCTCGATGTCCTGCAGCACGCGCTCGATGATGTCGCCGATCTGTTCCATGTTGATGGTGAACGAGACGATGTCGGTCCAGCGCCGGCTCTCGCGCTCGGAGAGCGCCGCCCGCGAGATCTGGGTCAGGTAGAACTTGATCGCCGAGTACAGCTCGTCGACCACGTCGTCCATCTTGCGCAGCTGCTCGGCGAGCGCCAGGTCGTTGTAGCGGATCACCGGCAGGATGCCCCGCAGCATCGTCTCGACCACGTCGGCCTGGTGCAGCGCCTCGCGCGCCGCGCAGGCGATCGCCACCGACGGCGAGCTCAGCGCCAGCGGGTCGAGGTGGCGCGGCCGGTCGGTGCCGAGCGCGCGCGGCTGCGGCAGGTGGCGGTCGAGCAGGCGCCCGACCAGCGGCGTGAACGGGATGAAGAGCACCGAGCGCGCGACGTTGAACGCGAGGTGGAAGACCACCACCTGCTGCAGCACGGTCGGCACGTAGTCCTGCAGCAGGATGTGGGCCTGCGGCAGCAGCGGCACCATCGCGAGGCAGCCGGCCAGCTTGAACAGGAAGTTGCCGAGCGGCATGCGGCGCGACTGCACCGAGCCGCGCGCGGTGGCCAGCAGCGGCAGCGCGCCGGTGCCGAGGTTGGCGCCCAGCACCAGCCCGAGCGCCACCGGTGTCGGCAGCAGCCCGGCGTTGGCGAGCATCGCGACCAGCAGCACGGTGGCGAGGCTGGAGTACGAGACGACGGCCAGCAGCGCGCCGATCGTGATCTCGAGCATCACGTCGTTGGGCAGGCTGACCAGCATCGCTCGCACCGCGGGCGAGCGCGTCAGCGGCTCGGTGGCGGCGACGATCAGCTGCAGCGCGAGCGTGATCAGCCCGAGCCCGATCACGACGCGGCCGACCCGGCCGATGCTGCGGTCTTCCTGCGACAGGAACATCACGACGCCGGCGAAGATCAGCAGCGGCGAGATCCACGACAGGTCGAACGACAGCAGCACCGACATCAGCGCGGTGCCGATGTCGGCGCCCAGCATCACGGCCAGCGCGGCGCCGGTGTCCATCAGGCCCTTGCCGACGAACGAGGTGACGATCAGGCTGGTGGCGGTGCTCGACTGCACCAGCGCGGTGACGCCGATGCCGGCCAGCAACGCGCCCAGGCGGTTGCGCACGCTGCGCGAGATCACGGCCCGCAGGTTCTCGCCGAACACCCGCAGCATGCCGACCCGCACGATGTGCGTGCCCCAGACGAGCAGGGAGATGGCGGCGAGCAGGTTCAGCAGGTGTTGCATGTTCTGCCGTTGTAACCCAGATTCGGGCCTGTCTTTGCGATCATCCAGGCATCCAACTGCGGGGGAAGGCTCATGGGACGGAACATGTGGCGGTGGCGCGCGGCGATCGCCGGTGTGTGGATGGTCTGCGCTGCGGGGGTGGCGTCGTCGGCCAGCCTGCAGGTGGCCAGCGGCTTCGACCCGCAGACGATGGACCCGCATGGGCTCGCGCTGCTGTACCACTCGCGGGTCGTCACGCAGGTGTACGAGTCGCTGGTCGGGCGCGACGAGCAGTTCCGGCTCGAGCCGGCGCTCGCGCTGTCGTGGCAGGCGCTGAACGACAGGACCTGGCGCTTCCGGCTGCGGCCCGGCGTGGTGTTCCACGACGGCACGCCGATGAGCGCCGACGACGTGATCTTCTCGATCGACCGGGCGCGCCAGCCGCCGTCGCAGCGCGCCTTCCAGCTCAGCGCCGTGGCCGAGGTCCGCAAGGTCGACGCGCTGACGGTCGATTTCGTGTTGAGTTCGCCCGACGCGGTGTTTCCCGAGAAGTTGCCGTTCATCGGCATCATGAGCAAGGCCTGGGCCAGCAGGCACGGCGTCGAGCGGGCGCAGGACTTCAACGGCAAGCAGGAGACCTTCGCGGTGCGCAATGCCAACGGCACCGGGCCGTTCCGGCTCGATCGCTACGAGCCGGACGTGCGCGTGGTGCTGAAGGCGAACGCGCAATGGTGGGGCCGCGGCGACAAGCGCAACGGCAACCTCGACGAGGTGACGTTCCTGCCGATCCGCCAGGAGGCGACGCGGCTCGCGGCGCTGAGCTCCGGCGAGGTCGACCTGGTGCTGGACCCGCCGTTCCAGGACGTGGCGCGCCTGAAGACCGACCCGGGCCTGGCGGTGTTGCAGGTCGCCGACCTGGGCCAGCAGTACCTCGCGTTCGACCAGTCGCGCGAGCAGCTGCTCGATGCCGACGTGAAGGGCCGCAACCCGTTCAAGGACCGGCGGGTGCGCCAGGCGGTCTACCAGGCGATCAACGTCGACCTGATCGTCGGCAAGGTGCTGCGCGGGCAGGGCACGCCGACCGGGGCCTTCCTGTCGCCGATGGTCGACGGCTCGCTGGGCGAGCTCGACAAGCGGCTGCCCTACGACCCGGCGGCCGCGAAGAAGCTGCTCGCGCAGGCCGGCTACCCGGACGGCTTTGCGGTGACGCTCGACTGCGTGAACATCGCCTGGCGCGAGAACGTCTGCCAGGCTGCCACCGCGATGCTGGCGCAGGTGGGCATCCGCACGACGCTGCGCTCGTCGGCGACCAACCAGTTCTTCCCGAAGCTGAGCCAGGCCACCGGCAGCTTCGTCGAGTTCGGCTGGACGCCGACCACCGATGCGTGGGCCACGCTGAACGCGCTGTTCCACAGCTTCGGCAAGGGCGGGGCGGGTACCTTCAACGTCGGGCGCTACAGCAACCCGGCGCTGGACACGCTGATCGACAGCATCCGCGTCGAGCCCGACCTGATGCGCCGGCGCGCGATGGTCGGTGTCGCGCTGCGGCTGATCGCCGAAGACCTGCCCTACGTGCCGCTGTACCGGCGCACGCTGAGCTGGGCGATGCAGAAGAAGGTCAAGGCGGTGCAGTGGCCGGATGACATCCTGGCTTTGCGCTGGGTGCGCAACTAGGTCTTCATCTGCAGCAACCGCGAGATCGTGTCCGCCGCCTCCAGCAGCTTCGGCAGGAACACCTCCAGCATGTGCCCCGGCGGCGTGCGGTTCACCTGGCCGCTGATGTTCAGCGCGGCGATCGCGCGGCCGGAGCGGTCGCGGATCGGTGCCGACATCGACACCAGCCCTTCCTCCAGCTCCTGGCTGACGAGGCTCCAGCCCTGGCGCCGCACCTGCGCGATCAACCCCTTCAGGCGCTGCGGATCGGTCTCGGTGTGCGGCGTGCGGGCGGTGAGCGTCATCGCGTCGATGCGCTGGTCGAGCTCGTCCGGCGCCAGCCCCGCCAGCAGCGTGCGGCCCATCGAGGTGCAGTAGGCCGGCAGCCGGCTGCCGATGCCCAGGTTGATGCTCATGATCTTGTGCGTCGGCACGCGCAGCACGTAGACGATGTCGCCGCCCTCCAGCACCGCCGCCGAGCTCGATTCCTTCACCTGCTCGACCAGCGCCTCCATCACCGGCTCGGCCAGGTTCCACAGCGGCAGCGACGACAGGTAGGCGAAGCCGAGGTCGAGGATCTTCGGCGTCAGCCGGAACTGCCGGCCCTGGCTCTCGACGTAACCCAGGCCTTCCAGCGTCAGCAGGATGCGGCGTGCGCCGGCGCGCGTCAGGCCGGTGCGCTGCGCGACCTCGCTGAGCGTCTGCTGCGGCGCCTTCGCGCTGAAGGACCGGATGACGCTCAGGCCGCGTGCGAACGACTGCACGTAGGTGTCGCCGGGGCGGGGTTTGTCGGACGCTGGGGCAGGGGGGGTGTCGTCGTCGGGCGAGGTCATCGGTGCAGTCTAGCGCCGGGCTTTGCGTGCTCTTTCCATCAATCTGTATGAGATCGATTGCGACGGCAGATGTCGCGCACATCACGCGCTGTGGCATCAGGGTTTCACCGGGTAAAGCCCGCTGGCGCAAGGGAACGGCGGTGGCCGGCAGGCGACCCAAGAAGCACCTCTCCACCCCCTGCGAAAGGATGTCCCATGAGATCCCTGATGATCCTCACCGTCGCCGCGCTCGCCACGCAGGGCGCTGCCTTTGCCGCCGTGTCTTCCGGYCCCACCAGTCCCGATGCCGCCTACGTCGAACGCATGCACCTGATCGGCCGCACCCCCGAGCCCGGCGAACAGGCCGTGCCGCTGCCGCCCGAGACCGCGGCGCAGACCGCCGCCGAGCGGCAGCAGGACTACCTGGAGCGCATGGCGCTGATCGGCCGCACGCCGGAGGCCGCCGAGGTGGCGGCCGCTGCGGCGCCCGGCCATGAACTGATGACCGCGGCGCCGAGCTTCGAAGAACGGATGAAGCTGATCGGTCTCTCCCCCTACCCGCAGTGATGCCGGGGCGCGGTATGGTTCGGGACTTGCAATGCAGTCCCGAATCCCCTGCCGGAGCCCCCGATGAAACGATTCCTCCCCTTGATGCTGCTGCTCGCCACGCTGTCTGGCATGCCGGGCGCGCAGGCGGCCGACCTGTCGAAGCTGCGCGTCGGCGTCGAAGGCGCCTATCCGCCGTTCAGCACCGTCGGCCCCGACGGCAAGCTGCAGGGCTTCGACATCGACATCGCGAACGCGCTGTGCACCGAAATGAAGGCCCGCTGCACGCTGGTGCAGCAGGAGTTCGACGGCCTGGTCCCGTCGCTGCAGTCGCGCAAGTTCGACCTGGTGGTCGCGTCGATGGCGATCACGCCCGAGCGCCTGAAGGTGGTCGCGTTCACCGACAAGTACTACAACAGCGCGAACAAGCTGATCGCGAAGACCGGCTCGCCGATCGACGGCACGCCGGCGCGCTTCAAGGGCACGCGCATCGGCGTGCAGCGCACCACCATCAACGACCGCTACGTCACCGCCAAGTTCACCGAGGCGACCATCGTGCGCTACGCGAGCCAGGACGAGGTCTACCTCGATCTCGCGGCCGGCCGCATCGATGCGACGATGGTCGACGGCATCGCCGGTGACATCGGCTTCCTGAAGACGCCGGCCGGCAAGGGCTTCGGCTTCGTCGGGCCCGACTACCGGGACCCGGAGTACTTCGGCGCCGGTGCCGGCATCGCATTGCGCCAGGGCGACACAGAGCTGCGTGACCGGCTGAACGCCGCGATCAAGGCGATCCGCGCGAACGGCACCTACCAGAAGCTCGCGGCGAAGTACTTCAACTACGACATCTTCGGCCAGTGATGCTGCACGGCTACCTGCCGAGCCTGCTGGAGGGGCTGCGCCTGACGCTGGGCGTGGCCGTTGCGTCGCTGGCCGTCGCGGTGCTGCTGGGCCTGGCGGGTGCGGCGGCGAAGCTGTCGGGCTCGGCGTTCTGGCGGCGCGCCGCGACCGTCTACACGACGCTGATCCGCGGCGTGCCCGACCTGGTGCTGATGCTGCTGGTCTTCTACGGCGGCCAGCTCGCGGTGAACGAGATCGCACCGCACCTGGGCGTCGACGAGTACGTCGACATCGACCCGTTCATCGCCGGCGTCGCGACGCTCGGCTTCATCTTCGGCGCCTACCTGACCGAGACCTTCCGCGGCGCGATCCTCGCGATCCCGCACGGCCAGGCCGAGGCCGGGCGGGCCTTTGGCATGACGCCGCTGCAGGTGTTCCGGCGCATCGTGCTGCCGCAGATGCTGCGACTCGCGTTGCCCGGCTTCGCGAACAACTGGCTGGTGCTGGTGAAGTCGACCGCGCTCGTGTCGGTGATCGGGCTGACCGACATGATGCAGAAGGCGGGCCAGGCCGCCGGCGCGACACGCGAGCCGTTCACCTTCTACCTGGCCGCGGCCGCCGGCTACCTGCTGATCACGACGGCCTCGGTGCTCGCGCTGCGCGCGCTGGAAAAGCGCTGGTCGCCGGGCGTGCCGGCCGTCTCGTTGTGAAGGCCGCGCCTTGAGCTTCGAGGCCATCGTCGACAACCTGCCGCTGTACCTGTCCGGTGCGTGGACGACGCTGCGGCTGCTGGCGATGTCGCTGGCGCTCGGCCTGCTGGGCGCGATCCCGCTCGGCGTGATGCGCGCCTCGAGCCGGCGCTGCTGGTGGATGCCGGTGTGGTGCTTCACCTTCGTGGTCCGCGGCACGCCGCTGCTGGTGCAGCTGTTCCTGCTGTACTACGGCCTCGCGCAGTTCGAGGCGGTGCGCGCGAGCCTGCTGTGGCCGCTGCTGGCGAGCGCCTGGTTCTGTGCGGTGGCGGCGTTCGCGATCAACACCTGCGCGTACACCACCGAGATCATCGCCGGCGCGATCCGCACGACGCCGCCGGGCGAGATCGAGGCGGCGCGCAGCGTCGGCATGCCCTGGCTGCTGATGGTGCGGCGCATCCTGCTGCCGTCGGCGCTGCGGCGGGCGCTGCCGGGCTACGGCAACGAGGTGGTGCTGATGCTGCACGCCACATCGCTCGCAAGCATCGTCACGCTGCTCGACCTGACCGGCGTCGCGCGCGACGTCAACTCGCGCTTCTTCCTGCCGTTCCCGGCCTTCATCACCGCGGCGCTGTTCTACCTGGCGATCACGTTCGCGCTGGTGGCGCTGTTCCGGCGTGCCGAGGCCCGCTGGGCGCGCCACCTCCAACCCCGTTCCTGACGTTCAACCCACCCCCCGATGCAAACCCGACACCACCCGCTGCACGGCGGCTCGCTGCTGACCCGGCGCGAGATCGTCAGCTTCCACTACGGCCCGCGGGACAGCGGCCGCAAGGTCTATGTGCAGGCCTCGCTGCATGCCGACGAGCTGCCCGGCATGCTGCTCGCCCATCACCTGCGCCTGCGGCTGGCGCAGCTCGAGAGCGAGGGCCGCCTGCGCGCCGAGGTCATCGTCGTGCCGGTGGCCAACCCGATCGGGCTCGACCAGCAACTGCTGCGCATGCCGATCGGCCGCTTCGAGCTCGGCAGCGGCGAGAACTTCAACCGGCACTACCCGGCGCTGTTCGAGCCGGTGCGCGCGCGCATCGAGGCGCTGCTGGGCGCCGACCCCGCCGCCAACGCGCAACGGGTACGCGAGGCGCTGCGCGAGGTGGTGCAGGCGCTGCCCGAGACCCATGAGCTGATGAGCCAGCGCAAGACGCTGATGGGGCTGGCCTGCGATGCCGAGGTGGTGCTCGACCTGCATTGCGACAGCGAATCGGTGGCCCACCTCTACACCGGCACGCCGCTGTGGCCCGAGGTCGAGCCGCTCGCACGCTGCCTGGGCGCGCAGGCCTCGCTGCTGGCGCTGGAGTCGGGCGACAACCCGTTCGACGAGGCGTGCTCGCAGACCTGGTGGCAGCTCGCGGCGCATTTCAGCGACAGGCGCCCGGTGCCGCTCGGCTGCGTATCGGTCACGGTGGAACTGCGTGGCGAGACCAGCGTGACGCATCCGCAGGCGGCGGCCGATGCGGCGGCGCTGCTCGACTTCCTGACGCTGCGCGGCCTGGTCGATGGCCCGGTGCCCACGCTGCCGCCGCTGTTGTTCCCGGCCACGCCCTTGTCGGGCACCGAGGTGGTGTCCGCGCCGGCCAGCGGCGTGGTCGCGTACCACCGCGAGCCCGGCGAGGTGGTGCGCGCCGGCGACCTGATCGCCGACGTGATCGACCCGATCAGCGGCGAGGTGCATCCGCTGCACACCCGCACCGACGGCCTGTTCTTCGCGCGCGATCGGGTGCGCTATGCCATCGCAGGAAGGCCATTGTTCAAGGTCGCAGGCACCACGCCGATCCGCAGCGGCAAGCTGTCGAGTGACTGATGACAGACCACCGGATGGTGCAACTGCAGGTCGACGACCTGCACAAGAAGTTCGGCGCCGTCGAGGTGCTGAAGGGCGTCTCGCTGGCGGCGAGCCAGGGCGACGTGATCAGCATCATCGGCTCGTCCGGCTCCGGCAAGAGCACGCTGCTGCGCTGCATCAACCTGCTGGAGCAGCCCGATGCGGGGCGCATCACGCTCGCGGGCGAGGCGATCGCGCTGAAGCCGGGCCGCGACGGCCGCCTGCAGGCCACCGATGCGAAGCAGCTGCAACGGCTGCGCAGCAAGCTCGCGATGGTGTTCCAGCACTTCAACCTGTGGGCGCACATGACGGCGCTCGAGAACGTGATCGAAGCCCCGGTCCACGTGCTCGGCGTGCCGAAGGCGCAGGCCGTGGAGCGCGCCGAGGCGCTGCTCGCGCGCGTCGGCGTGCTGCACCGCAAGAGCCTCTATCCGTCGCAGCTGTCGGGCGGCGAGCAGCAGCGCGTCGCGATCGCGCGGGCGCTCGCGATGGAGCCGCAGGTGATGCTGTTCGACGAGCCGACCTCGGCGCTCGACCCGGAACTCGTCGGCGAGGTGCTGAAGGTGATGCGCGAGCTGGCCGGCGAGGGGCGCACGATGATCGTCGTCACCCACGAGATGGCGTTCGCGGCCGAGGTGTCGCGGCACCTGGTGTTCCTGCACCAGGGCGTGGTCGAGGAGGAGGGCGATCCGCGCGAGGTGCTGGGGCACCCGCGCAGCGAGCGCCTGCGCGCGTTCCTGTCAGGCGGACTGAAGTGAGGCCATCGCCTCGCCGAGACGGATCGGCCGGGCCGCTTCCCACGTCGGGTTGAAGGCCAGCGGCCCGGCCGGGAACAGCATCACGACCGTCGAGCCGAGCAGGAAGCGGCCCATCTCGTCGCCCTGCTTCAGCGTGACCGGCGCGTCGTCGTAGCGCCATTCGCGCAGCGCGCCGGTGCGCGGCGGGTTGACCACGCCGTGCCACACCGTCGCCATGCTGCCGACGATGGTGGCGCCGACCAGCGCCAGCACGAACGGCCCGCGCGGGCCGTCGAACACGCAGACCACGCGTTCGTTGCGCGCGAACAGCCCCGGCACGCCGCGCGCAGTGGTCGGGTTGACCGAGAACAGCGCGCCCGGCACGTGGATCATGCGGCGCAGCCGGCCGTCGCAGGGCATGTGGATGCGGTGGTAGTCGCGCGGGCTCAGGTAGAGCGTCGCGAAGTGGCCGTCGTCGAACTGCCTCGCAAGCGTTGCATCGCCGCCGACCATCGCCGCCGTGCTGTAGCGGTGGCCCTTGGCCTGGAAGATCTGGTCGCGCTCGATGCGGCCGAACTGGCTGATCGCGCCGTCCACCGGGCAGATCAGGTCGGCCGGCGCGAGCGGGCGCGCGCCGGGCTTCAGCGCGCGCGTGAAGAACTCGTTGAAGCTCGGGTAGGCGGCGATGTCGGGGTCGGCGGCCTCGGCCATGTCGACGCCGTAGCGCTTGACGAACCAACGGATCAGCCGCGTGGTCGAGGCGCCCCCGCGGGCCGACGCGATGCGGCCGGCCAGCAGCGTCAGCGCTTGCTTGGGGAGGAGGTATTGCGGGAGGACTGCGAGACGATCCGACACGTTGAGGGGCGCGAGGCTGGGCGAAGCTGCGCAGTGTAGCCACGCCGCCGGGCGCGCCCCCCGAGGATCATCCCGCAGTGCGCAGCTGGGTGTTGAAGAACGCGATCGTGCGCGTCCAGGCCTGCTTGGCGGCCGCGTCGTCGTAGCGCGGCGTCGTGTCGTTGTTGAAGCCGTGCTGGGTGCCGGGGTACTTGTAGGCGTCGAACTTCACCTTGGCGGCCTTCAGCGCGGCCTCGTACGGCGGCCAGGCGGCGTTGATGCGCTCGTCGTTGTCGGCGAAGAACAGCAGCAGCGGCGCCTTGATGCCGGCCACCTTGTCGAGCGCCGGCGCATTGCCGTAGAACGGCACGCCGGCCGCCAGCTCGGGCACGCGCGTGGCCAGCAGGTTGACGACGCCGCCGCCGTAGCAGAAGCCGACCGCGCCGAGCTTGCCGTTGCCCAGCGGGTGGGCGCGCAGGTAGTTGGCGGCGGCGATGAAGTCCTCCTGCGTCTTGGCCTGGTCGAGCTTGCCGAACAGCTCGCGGGCCTTGTCCTCGTCGCCGGGGTAGCCGCCAAGCGGGAACAGCGCGTCGGGGGCGAACGCGATGAAGTTCTCGAGCGCGAGGCGGCGCGTGATGTCCTCGATGTGCGGGTTCAGGCCGCGGTTCTCGTGCACCACCAGCACCAGCGGCAGCTTGCCGGAGACGCGCGCCGGCTTCACCAGGTAGCCGCGCACCTTGCCGTAGCCGAGCGGCGACGGGATCTCGACCGATTCGGCCGCGATGCGCGGGTCGGTCTTCGGCACCTGCTCGGCGGCGGCGAACTTCGGGCTCAGCGCCTCGAGCAGGCCGGCGGCCGTGAGGCCGCCGACGGCGTACTTGCGGGCGCCGTCGAGGAAGCCGCGGCGGTCGATCTGGCCGTGCACGTACTTGTCGAACAGGCGCAGCACCTCGGGATCGAAGTCGCTCGCGGTCTGGCGGGGCTTGTCTTGGGCCATCGGGTTGTCCTCTCTGGTGATGAACACGGAAGGGTCTGAGCCGCGGAGTTGAGCCGCAAACGGCGTGCCTGTCACTTGCAGGGGGATTGCCACCGTACAGAACTCAGGTTTTGCGCGCGCATCGCACGGCTGAAACATGCATCGGCCCGCGTGGCCCGCAGAATGCGCGATCCCTGCTTCTGCCGCGCCCCGTGATCGCCTACGACCCCAGCCGCACCGCCCTGTACTCGCCCGAGCGGGCGCCCACGCTGTTCACGCCCGATGCGCAGCCGACCCTGCTGCAATTGGCCACCGAGGCCGCGCGCCTGGCCTACGTGCGTGCCGAGGGCTCGAAGACCGAGGCCGAGCGGCTGGCCGCCGCGCTGGCGCGGGCCGGTTTCGACGCGCCGCGGCTGTTCGCCGATGCCGGCAGCGGCTCGCAGGCCTTCGGGGCGCTGCGGCCGTCCGACGGGCTGGTGCTGGTGGCCTTCCGCGGCACGCAGCCGGACGAGCTGGCCGATCTCGCGAACGACCTGAATGCGCTGACGACGCCGTGGCCGGAGGCGAGCGGGCGGGTGCATGTGGGCTTTGCCGGTGCGGCGCGCACGCTGCTGCCGCGCATCGGCCACTGGCTGGATGGGGATGCGAAACCGCGCAACGGGCTGCTGCTGACCGGGCACAGCCTGGGCGCGGCGCTCGCGACGCTGGCGGCCTCGGTGTGGCACGAGGGAACGCTGGTCACGCTCGGTTCCCCGCGCGTCGGCGATGCGGTGTTTGCGGCAGGGCTGCGCAATCCGCAGCGCATCCGGCTCGTCAACTGCTGCGATCTGGTCACCGACCTGCCGCCGAGCCTGCGCACCTACACGCACGTGACGCCGGCCAGCTACATCACGAGCGCCGGCGAGCTGGTCGAGCGGCCCGATTCAACGCGCGTCGACGACGACCGCATGCGTGCCCGCACCGCCTACTTCGGCGAGCACGCCGGCAGGCCCGGTGCGGTGCTGCTGCGCGACCTGGCGGACCATGCGCCGATCAACTATGCGCGGGCGTTCTTCTGAGCAGTCAGGATCGCGCGTCGGGCAGCGGGGCACCGCAATCGCTGCAGTAGCGTGCGCTGGCGGCATGGCCCTCGGTCAGGCAGGCGGGGCAGGTCCGCGTGGTGGGCGCCGGCTGGCCCCGGAACCGCAGCGCCGTGAACTCGGCGCTGACGATGCCGGTCGGCACCGCGAGCGTGCCCCAGCCGACCAGCATCATGAACGACGCGATGAAGCGCCCGAGCCCGGTCTTCGGCGTGATGTCGCCGAAGCCGACGGTGGTCATCGTCGAGATCGCCCAGTAGACCGACACCGGGATGTTGTCGAAGCCGTTGCCGGGCCCCTCGACCGCATACATCAGGCTGCCCATCACCACCGTGACCAGCAGCACGAAGCTCAGGAACACCAGGATCTTGCGGCGGCTGGCCATCAGCGCCTCGCCGAGCGCGCGGTACTCGGCGATGTAGGCCGCCAGCTTCAGGATGCGGAACAGCCGCAGCAGGCGCAGCGCCCGCACGTCGATCAGCGCATGCAGGCCGGGCACCACCAGCGCGGCCCAGGTCGGCAGCACCGCCAGCAGGTCGATGATGCCGAACACGCTGCCGGCATAGCGCCCGGGACGCTGCACGCAGGCGAGCCGCGCCAGGTACTCGAGGCTGAACAGCACCGTGAACACCCACTCGAGCACCGAGAAGACCTCGCCCCAGCGTGCATGCACCGATGCGAAGCTGTCGAGCATCACGACCACCACGCTCGCGAGGATCAGCCACACCAGCACCAGGTCGAACAGCCGGCCGCTGCGGGTGTCGGCCTCGAAGATCACCGTGAACAGCCGCAGGCGCCAGCCGCCGAGCGGGCGGCCGAAGCGTTCGGCGGGCTCGGTGGGCTGGGCGGGGGCAGCCGGCGGGGCGGGCATCAGGTCTCTTGTCAGACCGCCTCCCAGCGCTCGCTGCGCTCGGAGCGGAACAGCGCGTCGATCACCCGCATGTTGGTGATCGCGTCGTCGACGCCGTAGGGCAGCGTGATCTCGCCGCGCACCGCGCGCGAGAACGCATCGCCCTGCAGCGTGTACTGGTCGGCCTCGGGGAGGGTTTCGGTCTCGATGGCCGAGCCGTCGAGCGCGCGGCCGCTGTCGATGAAGATCTTCGTGCGGCCGCCGAGCGGCGCATTGAACGGGATCTGGATCTCGATGCGCCCGGTGGTGCCGACCACCTGCACGCGCTGGTACGGCACGCTCTGCGTCGACACCGTGAAATCGAGGTGGCGGCCGCCGCCGAAGTCGGCGAGCGCGCTGCAGCTGCGGTCGGTGTGGAAGTTCGGGTCGCGGTCGACCAGCGCGATCACGCGCTTCGGGTCGGCCTCGAACATGAAGCGGCCGGCGACGATCGCGTAGCAGCCGATGTCGTACAGCGCGCCGCCGCCGATGTCGGCCATGTTGCGGATGTTGGCGGGGTCGTCGTTGAAGTACGAGAAGAACACCTGCACCTGGCGCACGCTGCCGATGCGGCCGGCGCGCAGCAACTCGCGCACGCGCAGCCACTGCGGGTGGTAGCGCACCATGAAGGCCTCGCTGACGAGCACCTTGTCGGCGACGGTGCGCAGCTCGGCGGCCTCTTGCGCGGTGATCGACACCGGCTTCTCGCACAGCACATGCTTGCCGGCGCGCGCGGCCTGCAGTGTCAGCGGGATGTGCAGGTGGTTGGGCAGCGGGTTGTAGACGGCCTCGATCTCGGGGTCGGCGAGCATCTCCTCGTAGGAGCCGTACGCCTTGGCCAGGCCGAGCTTGTCGGCGGCCCGCTGCGCTGGTTCGAGCGAGCGCGATGCGATGCCGCGCACGTCGCAGAAGGCGCTCTTCTGCATGCCGGGGATGACTTTCTCGAGCCCGATCTTCGCGGTGCTGAGCACCCCCCACACGACCTTCTTCATGCTGCCTCCGAAAATGATGCCGGCGCAGACTTTAGTCCGCGCGGGCGGGTTCGGGAACAGGCCGGCGCAGAAATCAGCTGCGCAGGTCGCGGCGCATGCGGACGGCGTCTTCGACGTCTTCGTAGTAGCCCGAGACGATGCCGGTCTCGCGGAAGCCGTGGTGCTTGTAGAACGAGCGGGCCTGCGTGTTGCTGGCGCGCGCCTCGACGCGGACCACGGCAATGCCCGCGGCGCGGGTGGTGGCATCGAGCCAGGCCATCAGCGACGAGCCGATGTGGCGGTGGCGCTGCGTGGCCGCGACGGCAAGCAGCAGCAGGTGGGCTTCCTCGTCGTCGTATTTCATGATCGCGAAGCCGTGCAGCACGCCTTGCTCGTGGCCGACGATCACGTTGGTGCTGCGGTCGCGCAGGCTGCGGCGCACGCGCTGCGGCGTCCAGCGCCAGGGCAGGCCATGCTCGATGGCCTCGCGCGACAGCGCGGCGATCGCGTGCGCGTCTTCGGGCAGGGCGAGTCGGATCTCGACGGGGGCGGGCATGGCGCGCAGCTTAAGCGCTCCGGCCCCCCGATCCGGCGGGGCAAGCACGCCGATTTTTTTGATAGACTGGCGCCCTTGTTGGGGGGGTAGCTCAGCTGGGAGAGCGTCGCGTTCGCAATGMGAAGGTCGGGAGTTCGATCCTCCTCCTCTCCACCAACAGATTCGGCCTCAGAGGGAAACCTCTGGGGCCTTTGTCTTTCAAGGGCTTGTTCCCGTTCGTCTTCCCGGAAACCTTCCCAGGCACCAAGGGTAGGTCCAGGTGGCCCGTTTCGGGGCTGCCCCCTTCAGGGCGTCGTGCAGGTGTAGTTCGCTGCCAACCTGGCGGCTGCTGCGTCATTGGCCGGGCCGGTGTAGCGA
>NZ_JBFUFQ010000131.1:0-16215 GCF_056403355.1 Rhizobacter sp. P2_H3
GATCTGGTCATAGCGGTAGCGCGGGAAGGTGGCGCGCACCCACAGGAACATGGTCACGACGACGAAGGTCTTGAGACCCAGCCAGATCCAGCCCGGGATCCAGGTGAACGGCGCGAAGTCGAGCGGCGACAGCCAGCCGCCGAGGAACATCGTCACGCACAGGATCGACACCAGGATCATGTTGGCGTATTCGGCGAGGAAGAACATCGCGAACGCCATGCCCGAGTACTCGACCATGTGGCCGGCCACGATCTCCGATTCGCCTTCGACGACGTCGAACGGGTGGCGGTTGGTCTCCGCCAGGCCCGAGATGAAGTAGACGACGAAGATCGGCAGCAGCGGCAGCCAGTTCCACGAGAAGACCGTGAAGCCGTGGCTCGCGCCGAAGCCCTTGCCCTGGCCGAGCACGATGTCGGTCATGTTGAGGCTGCCACTCACCATCAGCACGACGACCAGCGCGAAGCCCATCGCGATCTCGTAGCTGACCATCTGCGCCGAGGCGCGCAGCGCGCCGAGGAAGGCGTACTTCGAGTTCGAGGCCCAGCCGGCGATGATCACGCCGTAGACCTCCATCGAGGTGATCGCCATCAGGAACAGCAGGCCGGCGTTGATGTTGGCGAGCGCCACGTCGGGGCCGAACGGAATGACGGCCCACGCGGCCAGCGCCGGCATGATCGTCATCACCGGGCCGATCAGGAACAGCGGGCGGTTCGCCGCGGTCGGCAGGATGATCTCCTTGAAGATCAGCTTGACCGCATCGGCGATCGGCGTCAGCAGGCCCCACGGGCCGACCCGGTTCGGGCCCGGGCGGATCTGCGTCCAGCCGATGGCCTTGCGCTCCCACAGCGTCAGGTAGGCGACGCAGCCGAGCAGCGGCAGGATCACGACGATGATCTTGATCAGCGTCCAGACCACCGGCCAGGCCGCGCCCAGGTACTGGGTGCCGTAGAGGTTGAAGGTATCGATCATGGTGTGGGTGGGCTCAGGCCTTCTCGATCGACAGCGGGCCGAACATCGCGCCGAGCGCGGCGGTCAGCGCATGGCCGGCGGGAACGCGGACGGTGTTGGCGGCCAGGCTCGCGTCCAGGCGCGCCGGCAGCGTGATCGCCGCCCCGCCCTGCGAGACGCGCACGGTGTCGCCGTCCTTCAGGCCGAGCTGCGACCACTGCGCGCTGCCCAGCGACGCGACCGGCGGGCGGGCGTCTGCCGTCAGCTGCAGCGACGTGGCACGGCGCACCAGGCTGTCGGCCGCGTAGATCGGCACGTCGGCGATGCGTTCCAGGCCACCGGCCGGGGCGGCCAGCTTGACTGCTTGCGAACCTGCATTGCTCAGGCGCGAGGCGATCGTGCTCACGTCGCCCAGCGCCTCGGCGCGCACTTCATCGGAGGTTTCCTGCTCGAAGCCCTTCAGGCCCAGCACGTTGCCCAGCACGCGCAACACCTTCCAGGCCGGGCGGGTGTCGCCGAGCGGCTTCACGACGCCATGGAAGCCCTGCACGCGGCCTTCGGCATTGACGAAGGTGCCCGAGGTCTCGGTGAACGGCGCGATCGGCAGCAGCACGTCGGCCACGTCGAGCGCGGCATCCTTGAACGAGGTCAGCGCGACCACCATGTCGGCGGACTGCAGCGCGGTCTTCGCGGCCAGCGGGTTGGCGGCATCGAACTCGGGCTCGACGTTCAGCAGCAGGCAGGCGCGCAGCGATCCGCCGAGCATCTCGCCGGCGTTCAGCCCGCCGTTGCCCGGCAGCGCATTGACGAGTTGCGCGCCGACGGTGTTGGCGGCAGCCGTGAGGTAGCCGACGCTCGCGCCGGTCTGCGCACCGATCCAGTTCGCCAGCGACAGCAGCTCGGCGGCCTGCGGGTGTTGCGCGGCGGCATTGCCGAGCAGCACGGCCTTGCGCTCGCCGCTCAGCAAGGACGTGGCAACAGCAGCGGCCACGGCATTCGCCGCGTCATCGGCCGTCACCTGCACCGGCGCGGCAACGCCCTTGGCCGCGCCCACGGCGGCCGCGATGCCGGCGAGTGCCGCGACCCAGCCGCTCGGCGCCACCGCCTGCTGGCCGGCCATCGGCATCAGCCAGTCATCGGCCAGCGCGTTCAGGCTGTGCACCTTGGCGCCCTTGCGGGCGGCCTGGCGGATGCGCTGCGCGAACAGCGGGTGGTCCTTGCGCAGGAACGAGCCGACGACCAGCACGCGTTGCAGCGTCGACAGCGACGCGACCGTCGTGCCGAGCCATTGGATGCCTTCGGTCGGGCGGAAATCGGCATGCCGCGTGCGGAAGTCGATGTTCTCGCTGCCCAGGCCGCGCACCAGCTTCGCGAGCAGGTGCAGCTCTTCCACGGTGGCGTGCGCCGAACCGACGGCGCCGATGCTCTTCGCTCCGTGGTCGGCCTTGATCTGCGACAGGCCCTTGGCCACGTACTCGAGCGCGGTGGTCCAGTCGACGGTCTTCCACTCGCCGCCCTGCTTGATCATCGGCGCAGTCAGGCGCTGGTCGCTGTTGACGGCTTCGTACGAGAAGCGGTCGCGGTCGGCCAGCCAGCATTCGTTGACGTCCTCGTTCTCCAGCGGAACGACGCGCAGCACCTTGTTGTTCTTGACCTGCACGATCAGGTTGGCACCGGTGCCGTCATGCGGGCTCACGCTCTTGCGGCGCGACAGCTCCCAGGTGCGAGCGCTGTAGCGGAACGGCTTGCTGGTGAGCGCGCCGACCGGGCAGACGTCGATCATGTTGCCCGACAGCTCGCTGTCGATGGTGTCGCCGGCGACGGTGGTGATCTCGGAGTGCTCGCCGCGGTGGATCATGCCGAGCTCCATCACGCCCGCCACTTCCTGGCCGAAGCGCACGCAGCGCGTGCAGTGGATGCAGCGGCTCATCTCTTCCATCGAGATCAGCGGACCGACATCCTTGTGGAAGACGACGCGCTTCTCTTCGGTGTAACGCGACGACGACCCGCCGTAGCCGACGGCCAGGTCCTGCAGCTGGCACTCGCCGCCCTGGTCGCAGATCGGGCAATCGAGCGGGTGGTTGATCAGCAGGAACTCCATCACGCCCTGCTGGGCCTTCAGCGCCTTGTCGCTCTTGGTGCGCACGATCATGCCCTGCGTCACCGGCGTCGCGCAGGCGGGCATCGGCTTCGGCGCCTTCTCGACGTCGACCAGGCACATGCGGCAGTTGGCCGCGATGGACAGCTTCTTGTGGTAGCAGAAGTGCGGGATGTAGGTGCCCGCCTTGTCGGCCGCATGCATCACCATGCTGCCTTCGGTGACCTGGACCTTCTGGCCGTCGAGTTCGATTTCAATCATGTCGTGTTGCCCCGGGACGGGTCTCAGGCGTGGACCGCAACCGCGCAGGTCTTGTGCTCGATGTGATGGATGAACTCATCACGGAAGTGCTTGATCATCGCGCGCACCGGCATCGCGGCGGCGTCGCCGAGCGCGCAGATGGTGCGGCCCTGGATGTTGTCGGCCACCGAGTTCAGCAGCTCGATGTCTTCCATGCGGCCCTGCCCGTGCTCGATGCGGTCGACCATGCGGAACAGCCAGCCGGTGCCTTCGCGGCACGGCGTGCACTGGCCGCAGCTCTCGTGCATGTAGAAGTACGACAGGCGCAGCAGGCTCTTGACCATGCAGCGGGAGTCGTCCATCACGATGACGGCGCCCGAGCCGAGCATCGAGCCGGCCTTCGCGATGGCGTCGTAGTCCATCGTCGTGTCCATCATGATCGAGGCCGGCAGCACCGGTGCCGACGAGCCGCCCGGGATCACCGCCTTCAGCGTGCGGCCCTTGCGCACGCCGCCGGCGAGCTCGAGCAGCTTCGAGAACGGCGTACCCAGCGGGACCTCGAAGTTGCCGGGGCGCTCGACATCGCCGACCACCGAGAAGATCTTGGTGCCGCCGTTGTTCGGCTTGCCGATCTCGAGGTAGGGCTGGCCGCCGTTGCGGATGATCCACGGCACCGCGGCGAAGGTCTCGGTGTTGTTGATCGTGGTCGGCTTGCCGTACAGGCCGTAGCTGGCCGGGAACGGCGGCTTGAAGCGCGGCTGGCCCTTCTTGCCTTCGAGCGATTCGAGCAGCGCGGTCTCTTCGCCGCAGATGTAGGCGCCGAAACCGTGCGCGCCGTGCAGCTGGAAGCTGAAGTTCGAGCCGAGGATCTTGTCGCCGAGGAATCCGGCCGCACGTGCTTCTTCCAGGGCGGCTTCGAAGCGGTCGTACACCTCGAAGATCTCGCCGTGGATGTAGTTGTAGCCGACGCTGATGCCCATCGCGAACGCCGCGATCGCCATGCCTTCGATGACGATGTGCGGGTTGAACATCAGGATGTCGCGGTCCTTGCAGGTGCCCGGCTCGCCTTCGTCGGAATTGCAGACGAGGTACTTCTGCCCCGGGAACTGGCGCGGCATGAAGCTCCACTTCAGGCCGGTCGGGAAGCCCGCGCCGCCGCGGCCGCGCAGGCCGGAGGTCTTCACTTCGGCGATGACCTGCTCGGGGGTCATCGGCTCGCCGGTGGCACCCTGGAATTCACCGGTCAGGATCTTGCGCAGCGCCTGGTAGCCGCCGCGCGCAACGTAGTCCTTCAGCGACCAGTTGCTGCCGTTCAGGTCGGCATAGATCTGCGCGCCGATGTGGCGGCCGTGGAAGCAGGTCTCGGTGCCGGTGGACTGGAACTTCGAGAGGTCCAACAGGGGTTGCGACATGGTTCGGTTCCCGTTTCCCTTTACTTCGCCGCGCGCAGCGTGTCGACGAGTTCGTCGAGGCGCTGTTCGCTCATGAAGCTGCACATCTGGCGGTCGTTGACCAGCATCACCGGCGCGTCGGCGCAGGCACCCAGGCATTCGCTCTTCTGCACGGTGAAGAGCCCGTCGGCGGTGGTGCCGCCCTCTTCCACACCGAGCCGGCCGCACAGGTGCTCGAGCGCGGTCTGGCCGCTGCGCAGCTGGCACGGCAGGTTGGTGCAGACGTTGAGCTTGAACTTGCCCAGCGGCTGCTGGTTGTACATGTTGTAGAAGGTCGTCACCTCGTGCACCGCGATCGGCGGCATGCCGAGGTACTCGGCGATCAGCTTCTCGCTGTCGGCCGAGACGAAGCCCTGCTCCTGCTGCACGATGGCCAGGCAGGCCATCACGGCGGACTGCTTCTGGTCGGCGGGGTACTTGGCCACTTCGCGGTCGAAGCGGACGCGGGTCGATTCCGAAATCATCGGTCGATCTCTCCAAACACGATGTCCATGGTGCCGATCACGGCAACGGCGTCGGCGATCATGTGGCCGCGCGCCATCTCGTCGAGCGCAGCCAGGTGCGCGAAGCCGGGGGCGCGGATCTTCAGGCGGTACGGCTTGTTCGCACCGTCGCTGACGATGTAGATGCCGAACTCGCCCTTCGGGTGCTCCACCGCCGCGTAGGCCTCGCCCTCGGGCACGTGGAAGCCTTCGGTGAAGAGCTTGAAGTGGTGGATCAGCTCTTCCATGCTGGACTTCATGTCCACGCGTCCGGGCGGCGCGACCTTGTGGTTCGCGGTGATCACCGGGCCGGCGCCTTTTGCCGAGTCTGCGCGCAGCCAATCGACGCACTGCTGGACGATGCGGTTGGCCTGGCGCATCTCCTCGACGCGCACCAGGTAGCGGTCGTAGGTGTCGCCGTTGACGCCGACCGGCACGTCGAAGTCCATCTTGTCGTAGACGTCGTAGGGCTGCTTCTTGCGCAGGTCCCAGGCGATGCCCGAGCCGCGCAGCATCGCGCCGCTGAAGCCCAGGTTCAGCGCGCGCTCGGGGCTCACGACGCCGATGCCGACGGTGCGCTGCTTCCAGATGCGGTTGTCGGTGAGCAGCGTCTCGTAGTCGTCGACGTTCTTCGGGAAGCGCTTGCTGAAATCCTCGATGAAGTCGAGCAGCGAGCCCTGGCGGTTCTGGTTCAGCCGCGCGATGGCCTTGGCATTGCGGACCTTCGATGCCTTGTACTGCGGCATCGCATCGGGCAGGTCGCGGTAGACGCCGCCCGGGCGGAAGTAGGCCGCGTGCATGCGCGCACCCGACACCGCCTCGTACATGTCGAAGATGTCCTCACGCTCGCGGAAGCAGTAGATGAGGATGTTCATCGCACCGCAGTCGAGCCCGTGCGCACCCAGCCACAGCAGGTGGTTCAGGATGCGGGTCAGCTCGGCGAACATCACGCGGATGTACTGCGCGCGCAGCGGCACGTCGACGCCCATCAGGCGCTCGATGGCCAGGCAGTACGCATGCTCGTTGGCCATCATCGACACGTAGTCGAGGCGGTCCATGTAGGGCAGCGACTGGATGTAGGTCTTGCTTTCGGCCAGCTTCTCGGTCGCGCGGTGCAGCAGGCCGATGTGCGGGTCGGCGCGCTGGATGACCTCGCCGTCGAGTTCGAGCACGAGGCGCAGCACACCGTGCGCGGCCGGGTGCTGCGGGCCGAAGTTCAGCGTGTAGTTCTTGATCTCTGCCATGTCGTTGCCTCGAGGCGCGAGCCCCTAGTGCAGGCCACCGTAGTTGTCTTCGCGAATGATGCGCGGCGTGATCTCGCGCGGCTCGATCGTCACCGGCTGGTAGATCACCCGCTTCTGCTCGGGGTCGTAGCGCATCTCGACGTGCCCGGAGGTCGGGAAATCCTTGCGGAACGGGTGGCCGATGAAGCCGTAGTCGGTCAGGATGCGGCGCAGGTCGACGTGGCCGTCGAACAGGATGCCGTACAGGTCGAAGGCCTCGCGCTCGAACCAGTTGGCCGAGTTCCAGATCTCGTTGACCGACGCCACCATCGGCAGGTCATCATCGGGTGCGAACACCTTCAGGCGCAGCCGCCAGTTGTGCGTGATCGACAGCAGGTGCGAGGCCACGCAGTAGCGCAGGCCTTCGTTCGGCTGGTCCTTGTACGACGAATAGTCGAGGCCGCACAGGTCGACCAGCTGCTCGAAGCGCAGCGCCGGGTCGTCGCGCAGCGCGAGCGCCACCGCAGCGTAGTGCTCGGCGGTGACGGTCAGCGTGAGTTCACCGCGGTCGCGCACCAGGCGCTTGATCTTGCCGGCAAAGGCCGCTTCGAGCGCGGCCTGCAGGGTATCGAGTTTGCTCATGCGGGCTTTCAGCGAGCGATCGTGTTTTCGCGGCGGATCTTGGTCTGCAGCTGCAGCACGCCGTACAGCAGCGCCTCGGCCGTCGGCGGGCAGCCGGGCACGTAGACGTCGACCGGCACGATGCGGTCGCAGCCGCGCACCACCGAGTAGCTGTAGTGGTAGTAGCCGCCGCCGTTGGCGCACGAGCCCATCGACAGCACCCAGCGCGGCTCGGCCATCTGGTCGTAGACCTTGCGCAGCGCCGGCGCCATCTTGTTGCACAGCGTGCCGGCGACGATCATCAGGTCGCTCTGGCGCGGGCTGGGACGGAACAGCATGCCGAAGCGATCGATGTCGTAGCGGGCCGCGCCCGCATGCATCATCTCGACCGCGCAGCACGCGAGGCCGAAGGTCATCGGCCACAGGGATCCGGTCTTCGACCAGTTGATCAGCGTGTCGACGCTGGTCGTGACGAAGCCTTCTTTCAGAACGCCATCAATGCTCATCTGATTACTCCCAGTCCAGGGCGCCCTTTTTCCATTCGTAGGCGAAGCCGACGACGAGGATGCCGAGGAAAACCATCATCGACCAGAACCCCGCAGGGCCGATTTCCTTGAGCGACACCGCCCACGGGAAGAGGAACGCGATTTCCAGGTCGAACAGGATGAAGAGGATCGCGACGAGGTAGTAGCGCACGTCGAACTTCATGCGCGCGTCCTCGAAGGCCTCGAAGCCGCATTCGTAGGGGGAATTCTTCGCGGCGTCCGGCTTGTGCGGACCCAGCAGGAAACCGAGCACCTGAGGCGCTACGCCTACCCCTACGCCGACCAGGATGAACAGGATGACGGGCAGGTAGGGAGCGAGGTTCATGGTGTGGTTTGAGCGGTCTTGAAACAAACGAGGCACTGGGTAAGTGCCTCGTTCAAAGATCTGGTGCCGTCGGCGAGACTCGAACTCGCACAGCTTTCGCCACTACCCCCTCAAGATAGCGTGTCTACCAATTTCACCACGACGGCTGCACTCAAAATCGCTGTTCGGTTGGCATGAGGACTGGCTTACCGAACAGCCGTAAATTCTAACCTCAAAGACCTCGGGTTTACGCGCTGTGCACCGCAGTGCAGCACGACAGTCGGATACCCGGGCAGGTCCTTGACCCCGATCACCCGCCGATCACTTGGTCGGGATCGCGCCCGCGCCCGACGCGGCCTGCACCGGCGCGGCCGGAGCGATGACGGCCGAAGCGCCATCGGCCGGGATCGCGGCAGCGCCCGAAGCCCCACCGGCGGGCGCGCTTGCAGCGATGCCGGGCGCGCGATCCAGGATGGTCGAGCCCGACGCCGGCGCCGCGCTCGCGCGCTCGTGCGAGAAGTACGCGAGCGTCAGCGTGCAGACGAAGAAGACGGCAGCGCACACCGCCGTCGAACGCGACAGGAAGTTCGCGCTGCCGGTCGCACCGAACAGGCTGCCCGACGAGCCGCTGCCGAACGAGGCGCCCATGTCAGCCCCCTTGCCATGCTGCACCAGCACCAGGCCGATCATGACCAGGGCCGCCAGCATCTGGATGACGACGACGAAATTCAACAGCACTTGCATTGTTCTTGCTCCAGAAAAATCAGGGTCCGCGGGTCAGGCCGCGGCTTTGCATATGGCCGCGAAATCCGCGGCCTTCAGTGACGCCCCGCCGATCAGCCCGCCGTCGATGTCGACTTGGGCAAACAGGCTGGCGGCGTTGTCGGCTTTCACACTCCCGCCGTACAACAACAACATCTCATCGGATTTCTGCGTCGCCGCGTGCAACTGCGCGCGCAGCAGCGCATGCACCGCCTGCGCCTGCTCGGGCGACGCGGTCTTGCCGGTGCCGATCGCCCACACCGGCTCGTAGGCCACGACGACCTGCGAGATGCAGTGCGCGAGCGTGTGGATCACCGCCGACAGCTGGCGCTTGACCACCGCATCGGTCTGCCCGGCCTCGCGTTCGGCCAGCGTCTCGCCGACGCAGACGATCGGCGTCAGCTTGTGGGCCAGCGCCGCCTTCGCCTTGTCGGCCACCAACTGGTCGGATTCGGCATGCAGCGCACGCCGCTCCGAGTGCCCGACGATCACGTAGCGGCAGCCGAACTCGGCCAGCATCGATGCCGACACCTCGCCGGTGTAGGCACCGCTCTCGTTCCTTGAACAATCCTGCGCGCCCCAGGCCAGGCGTTGGCCTTGAAGCGACAGCGCGACCTCGCCCAGGTACGGGAACGGCGCGCACACCGCCACGTCGGCATCGAAGGGGCCGGCCGCCACCAGGGCGGCCAGCAGTTCGGCATTGGCCACGCGGCTGCCGTTCATCTTCCAGTTGCCGACGACGAGTTTGCGACGCATGCCCGAAGCTCCTTGTGCAGTGCTCAGTTGTGTACTCACCATGTGAGCACCAGCTTGCCGATGTGCTGGTTCGATTCCATCAGCGCGTGGGCCTCGGCCGCCTGCGCCGCCGGGAACACCTGGTGGATCACCGGCTTCACGCGGCCGGCGTCGAGCCACGGCCACACCTGCTGCTGCAGCGCCTTCGCGATCGCGGTCTTGAACGCGACGGAGCGCGGACGCAGCGTCGAGCCGGTGATGGTCAGCCGCCGGCGCAGCACGGCGCCAGCATCGATCTGCGCCGTCGTGCCGCCCTGCACCGCGATCAGCGCGATGCGGCCGTCGTCGGCCAGACACTGCAGCTCGCGTGCGATGTAGTCGCCGGCCACCATGTCGAGGATCACGTCGGCACCGCGGCCGTCGGTGACCCGCTTCACTTCGGCGACGAAGTCGTGCGTGCGGTAGTTGATCGCATGGTCGGCGCCGAGCGACACGCAGGCGGCGCACTTGTCGTCGCTGCCGGCGGTCGCGATCACGCGCGCACCGAAGGCCTTGGCCAGCTGGATCGCGGTGACGCCGATGCCGCTCGTGCCGCCCTGCACCAGCAGCGTCTCGCCCGGTTGCAGGCGGGCGCGCTCGAACACGTTGGACCAGACGGTGAAGAAGGTCTCGGGCAGGCTCGCGGCCTCGATGTCGCTGAAGCCTTGCGGCACCGGCAGGCACTGGCCCACCGGCGCAACGCACAACTCGGCATAGCCGCCACCGGCCACCAGCGCGCACACGCGGTCGCCGATGGAGATGCCGGCGGCAGCCAGCGCCGCTGCATCGCCACCGATCACCTCGCCCGCGACCTCCAGCCCCGGCAGGTCGGACGCGCCCGGCGGCACCGGGTACAGGCCCTTGCGTTGCAGCACGTCGGGACGGTTGACGCCCGATGCGCCGACGCGGATCAGCAGTTCGCCGGCAGCCGGCACGGGCGCCGCGCGCTCGATGGCGCGCAGCACGTCAGGCGCGCCGGGGGTGGTGATCGCGATGGCTTTCATCGGAAGCTCGGTGGGCAGGACGCCACCACACGGCCACCGCGTCGAGACGCAGCGGCCGCGCGGCCGGTCATCACTCCTGCGCAGGCGCCTGGTCGCGGTCGATCAGGGCCTTCATCGACAGCTTGACGCGGCCCTTCTCGTCGGTCTCGAGCACCTTGACCTTGACGATCTGGCCTTCCTTCAGGAAGTCGGTGACCTTCTCGACGCGCTGGTGCGCGATCTGGCTGATGTGCAGCAGGCCGTCCTTGCCCGGCAGCAGGTTGACCAGCGCACCGAACTCCAGCAGCTTGGTGATCGGGCCCTCGTAGACCTTGCCCACCTCGACTTCGGCGGTGATCTCCTCGATGCGCTTCTTCGCGTAGGCGGCCTTGTCGGAGTCGGCCGACGCGATCGTGATGGTGCCGTCTTCGCCGATGTCGATCGTGGTGCCGGTCTCTTCGGTCAGCGCACGGATGGTCGCGCCGCCCTTGCCGATCACGTCACGGATCTTCTCCGGGTTGATCTTCATCGTGTACAGGCGCGGTGCGAACTGCGAGACCTCGGTCTTCGCTTCGCCCATCGCCTCGGTCATCTTGCCGAGGATGTGCAGGCGGGCTTCCTTGGCCTGCGCCAGCGCGACCTGCATGATCTCCTTCGTGATGCCCTGGATCTTGATGTCCATCTGCAGCGCGGTCACGCCGGCGGTCGTGCCGGCCACCTTGAAGTCCATGTCGCCCAGGTGATCTTCATCGCCGAGGATGTCGGTCAGCACGGCGAAGCGGTTGCCGTCCTTGATCAGGCCCATCGCGATGCCGGCGACGTGCGCCTTCAGCGGCACGCCGGCGTCCATCAGCGCGAGGCAGCCGCCGCACACCGAGGCCATCGACGACGAGCCGTTCGACTCGGTGATCTCCGAGACCACGCGCATCGAGTACGGGAACTCGACGCGGTCCGGCAGCACTGCGACCAGCGCGCGCTTGGCGAGGCGGCCGTGGCCGATCTCGCGGCGCTTCGGCGTGCCGACGCGGCCGGTTTCGCCGGTGGCGAACGGGGGCATGTTGTAGTGCAGCATGAAGTGCTCGCTGAACTCGCCGGCGAGCGCGTCGATCTTCTGCGAATCGCGGTCGGTGCCGAGCGTCGCGGCGACCAGCGCCTGCGTCTCGCCGCGGGTGAACAGCGCCGAGCCGTGCACGCGCGGCAGCACGCCGTTGCGGATCTCGATCGCGCGCACGGTGCGGGTGTCGCGGCCGTCGATGCGGGGTTCGCCCTGCAGGATCTGGCTGCGCACGATGCGCGCCTCGATGTCGAACAGCACGTTGTCGACCTTGACCTTGTCGAACTCGACACCTTCGGCGGTCAGCGCGGCCAGCACCGAAGCGGTGGCTTCGCGCGTGGCCTGCGTGCGGGCCTGCTTCGAGCGGATCTGGTAGGCAGCGCGCAGCTTCTCTTCGGCCAGGCCGGTGACCTTGCCGATGAAGGCCTCGTCCTTGGCGGGCGCGGCCCAGTCCCAGGCCGGCTTGCCGGCGTCACGCACCAGCTCGTTGATCGCGGCGATGGCGATCTTGCTCTGGTCGTGGCCGAACACCACGCCGCCGAGCATCACTTCTTCGCTCAGCTGCTGGGCTTCGGATTCGACCATCAGCACGGCGGCTTCGGTGCCCGCGACGACCAGGTCCATCTGCGAGTCGAGCAGCTGGGTCTTGCCCGGGTTCAGCACGTACTGGCCGTTGACGTAGCCGACGCGTGCGGCACCGATCGGGCCGTTGAACGGGATGCCCGAGATCGCGAGCGCGGCGCTCGAGCCGATCAGCGCGGCGATGTCGGCCGAGACTTCCGGGTTCAGCGACAGCACGTGGATGACGACCTGGACTTCGTTGTAGAAGCCTTCGGGGAACAGCGGGCGCAGCGGGCGGTCGATCAGGMGCGAGGTCAGCGTCTCGAGTTCGCTCGGGCGGCCTTCACGCTTGAAGAAGCTGCCGGGGATCTTGCCGGCGGCATAGGTCTTCTCGATGTAGTCGACCGTCAGCGGGAAGAAATCCTGGCCCGGCTTCGCGCTCTTCGCACCGACCACGGTGGCGAGGATCACGGTGTCTTCGATGTTGACCAGCACGGCACCGCTCGACTGGCGGGCGATCTCGCCGGTTTCCAGCGTGACCGTGTGCTGGCCCCATTGGAAGGTCTTGGTGACTTTGTTGAACATGCTCATGTCATTTCTCCGGTTTGTTGTCAGCGCCTCGTGAGGGCGGCGCCCTTGGACCCGGAACTGCGGCAACCTGGCGCGATGCCATTCCAGCGGCGCTCATCCGTTCGAACGCTGGTGGAATGACACATCGTCATCTGTGGGTGCTCAGCTCCAAAAGCGCAAAGAGCCTGTGCTGGAGGATCCAGACAGGCTCTCGGCTTTCATTCGCGGATTACTTGCGCAGACCCAGCTTCTGGATCAGCGCGGTGTAGCGGTCGGCATCGGTCTTGCGCAGGTAGGCCAGCAGGCTCTTGCGGGTGTTGACCATCTTCAGCAGGCCGCGGCGACCGTGGTGGTCTTTCAGGTGCAGCTTGAAGTGGGGGGTCAGCTCGTTGATGCGAGCGGTCAGCAGGGCCACTTGCACTTCGGGGGAGCCGGTGTCGTTGGCGCTGCGGGCATTGGCCTTGACGATCTCGGCCTTGTTCAGATCTGCGACGGACATGTCAGTTTCCTGATGTTCCTGCCCTCTGGCTTGTCAGCCTTTTCGTGGGCGGGAGGTTGCTACTTGCGGTCACGGGTGAAACTGACCCGCGCCGTGCGACTTGCTTCACACCTGATGGGATCAGGACGCAAAGCCTGTCGATTATAGCCCCAACGCGCGTTTCAGCCGCTCCACCCCGTCCACCAGCCGCGCCGGGTCGCGCGACGCGAAGCACCAGCGCAGCCAGCCTTCTGCCTCGTCGCCGAAGGCTGCGCCGGGCGCCAGGCCCAGCCCGACGCCGGTGACCAGCCGCTTGGCCAGCGCCAGCGAATCGTCCTCGCCGTCGACGCGGAAGAAGGCGTACATGCCGCCCGCCGGCATCGCGAGCGTGACCCCCGGCAGCGCCTGCAGGCGCGGCACCAGTGTGTCGCGGCAGGCCTTCAGCCGGCCGATCAGCCCCGGCACGAAGGCCTCGGCGCCCTGCAGCGCGGCGATGCCGGCCTGCTGCACGAACACCGGCGCGCACGAGGTGTTGAACTCGATCAGCTTGCCGATGTCGGCCGTCAGCGCCGCCGGCACGACCAGCGAACCGAGCCGCCAGCCGGTCATCAGGAAGCTCTTCGAGAAGCTGTGCGTCACCACCAGCCGGTCGTCCGCGTCGGCGATGTCGAGGAAGCTCGGCGCCGCATGGCTTGACCCAGAGACGGGATCCGGCTCGTAGTACAGCCGCTCGTAGACCTCGTCGGCGACGATCCAGGTGCCGGTGCGGCGGCAGTGGTCGAGCACGGCCTGCTGCTCGGCGCGGGTCATCGTCCAGCCGGTCGGGTTGTTCGGCGCGTTGACCAGCAGCAGCCGGGTGCGCGGGGTGATCGCGGCCAGCAGGCGCTCGAGGTCGAGCTGCCAGGCGCCGTCGTGCACCTGCAGCGACACGCGCTTCACGTCGGCCCCGAGGATCGCCGGCTGCGCGGTGATGTTCGGCCACACCGGCACCACGGCGACCACCTCGTCGCCGGCGCCCACCAGCGCCTGCGTCGCGATCATCAGGCCGTTGACGCCCGACGACGTGACGGCGATGCGCTCCGGTCCGACCGGCCGGTGCAGGCTGCTCGCATAGCCCGCCAGCGCCTCGCGCAGGGCCGGCAGCCCCAGGTTGTGCGCATACGCCGTCTCGCCGCGGCGCAGCGACGCGACCGCCGCCTCGGTCACGAAATCCGGCGTCGGCTCGTCGCTCTCGCCGAACCAGAACGGCAGCACGTCGGCCCGGCCGATCGCCGCATTCGCGACCTCGCGGATCTTCGAGGCGGGCAGGTTTTCGATCACGGATCTCATGGGCGCTCCATCGCACAGCGGTGCGGCATCTCGGTCTGGGTCTCGGTGAGCTGCAGCACGGTCTTGAAGCCGTAGCCCGAGCCCTCGTTGTCGAAGCGCACGCCGGGGCTGCCGACGCGCTGCATCACGCTGACGACCAGCGGCTGCTCGAACTGGTGGTCGCCGGCGCGCATCGTGCCGCGGTGGAAACCGCCGAGGTGGCGCGGGTCGAGCTTCAGGCCCTCGAGCGCACGCGCCACCGCCAACGGGTCGGCGCTGCCGGCCTTCTCGATCGYGGCCGCCAGCATCTCGACCATCGCCTGCATGCGCATGTGCACGTAGTCGTCCTGCGGGTTCGGGAAGCGCTCGCGGAAGCTTGCATAGAACCTGTCGGAGGCCGCACCGCCGACGTTCGGGTGCCACTCGGCCACCGCCAGCACGCGGTCCAGGCCGGCATCGCCGATCGCCGCCGGCGCGCCGAGCGCGTTGCCGTAGAAGGTGTAGAAGCGCGCGTCCAGCCCGGCCTCGCGCGAGGCGCGGATCAGCAGCGTCAGGTCGTTGCCCCAGTTGCCGGTGAGCACCGCCTGCGCGCCGCTTGCCTTGATCTTCGCGGCGTACGGCAGGAAGTCCTTGATGCGGCCGAGCGGGTGCAGTTCGTCGCCGACGATCTCGATGTCGGGCCGCTTGGCCGCGAGCATCACGCGCGCCTGGCGCAGCACGCTCTGGCCGAAGCTGTAGTCCTGGCCGATCAGGTAGACCTTCTTCACGCGCGCATCGGCAGCCAGCACGTCGGTCAGCGCCTGCAGCCGCATGTCGGCATGCGCATCGAAGCGGAAGTGCCAGAAACTGCACTTCTCGTTCGTCAGCGCCGGGTCGACGGCCGAGTAGTTCAGGAAGATCGCGCGCCGCGCCGGCTCGCGCTGGTTGTGCTTGTTCAGCGCGTCGATCAGCGCGGCCGCGGTGGCCGAGCTGTTGCCCTGCAGCACGAAGCCGATCTTCTGGTCGATGGCCGAGCGCAGCAGCGACAGCGCCTCTTCATTGCTGCCCTTGCTGTCGAAGCGCACCAGCTCCAGCGGATGGCGGCCATCCGGCAGGCTCACGCCGCCACGCTGGTTCACCCGCTCCACCGCCCACAGCAGGTTGCGGTACACCGCCTCGCCGGCGTTCGCGAAGGAACCCGACAGCCCTTCGATCAGCGCGACGCGCACCGGCTCGGCGGCAGGTGACGATGCAGGCGCCGCAGCCACCGGGCCCACCGCTGCCAGCCATGCCAGCACCGCGCCGCAGCGCCTGACCCAACGCACGATCTTCATTTTTCAACCCACTTGAAAACAAAAATGCCGCTCCAAGTTTCAGCGGCATGGTTGCTGCGCTGTGCAGCGATTGAATGGATTGTAGGAGCCATCATGTTCGTACTGACCCCCTCGCTGTCGTCGCGCCGCGCCACCTCGCTCGAGCGCGCGTTCGATCACCTGTTCGCCGACCGGCTGCCGCCGGCACCGGCCCAGCCGCGCGTGCCGGCACTCGACGTCGTCGAGAGCGACACCGCGTACACGCTGACGCTGGACCTGCCGGGCCTGTCGAAGGACCAGCTGAAGGTCTCGGTGGAAGGCCGCCGCGTCACGCTGGAAGCCGGCGATGCGAAGACCGCCGACGCCAAGGAAGGCGAACGCGTGCTGTACCGCGAGCGCAGTGCCGCGCACTACGCCCGCACGGTCGCGCTGCCGGCCGAAGTGGACCAGGCGAACTCGAGCGCGAAGTTCGAGAACGGCGTGCTGACGCTGACGCTCGCGAAGCGCGTGCCGACCGGCGC
>NZ_JBFUFQ010000132.1:0-16165 GCF_056403355.1 Rhizobacter sp. P2_H3
CATCTGGCCACCGGCCTCGATCTTCCCCACCCTGGCAGCCCTGGCTGTCGGCATCGYGCGGATGGCGGACGTCGTCGGCGTCGAGCATGTCGCTCTCGGCAGCGACATGAACGGCCTGGTCGGGCCGTCGACGTTCGCCTCGTACCGCGACCTGCCGGCTCTGGCCGACGCCCTGTTGCAGCATGGGTTCAACGCAGGCGACGTGCAGCGCATCCTTGGTGGCAACTACGCTCGCGTGTTCCGCGCGAGCCTCGGTGACGGTGCCGTGCCATCGCAGGTCGCGTCGTCCGGCGGGGCAACGTAGTCAGAGCCTGGCGGCCACCATCGCCGCGAAGGGCTCAGTCCGGCCACAACCTGCCATTCGCGACCGGCGATTTCTGCACCCGGCGCACTGCGGCGATCTGGTCGAGCTGTCGAACCGCGAACGCGGTCAGCTGCTGCCCTTGAGCTTGCCGACGACGAACAGCAGCACGATGGCGCCGATGACCGAGGCGATCCATCCGGCCGGCTGCCCCACCGAATACCAGCCTATCGCCTGGCCGACGAAGCCAGCGATCATCGAGCCGGCGATGCCTAGCAGGCAGGTCAGGATCCAGCCCATCTTCTGCTCGCCTGGCAGCAGAAAGCGCGCGACCGCGCCGACGATCAGCCCGACGAGGATGGTGCCGATGATGCCCATGGTGTTGGCTCTCTCGTGTGATGGAGGTTGAAGATCCTGCCAGACCGAGCATGCCACAACCCCGCGAACGGACGGGCGTGTGTTGATGGCTTCCGCGCCCCGCTCTGCAGCCGAGTCTTGGCTGCGGCGCCCGGCCTGCCGATGCGTGGCGTCTGATGCGAGGCCCGAAGCAAGAAGGGAACCACGGCCCTTCACGCGATGCACGGCGTTGTCGACGGGTTCGCCTTTGCTGTCTGTGGCGATGGCCACGCTCTTGCTCTACGCTCAGGGTGTTGACCACTGGGGAGCACGATGACGAAGCCGAGCACCACCGCCCTTGACCACATGCACCAGACTCTCCAGTCCTATGAAGGTTCTGCACGTGAGTACGACAAGCTCGTCGACCCACATCGACCTCCGCACATCCAGAAGGCGCTGCGGCGACTGGTCGAGGTCCTGCCGCCCGGAGGACGGGTGCTGGAGATCGGCTCGGGGCCGGGTCGCGACGCGGATGTCCTCGAGTCGCTCGGATTGGTGGTCCGGCGCACCGACGCGACCCAGGCCTTCGTCGATCTGATGGTGGAGCGAGGCAAGCATGCCGAGCTGTTGAACGTCGTGACCGACGAACTCGGAGGGTCCTACCATGGCGTGCTCGCCATGGGTGTGTTGATCCATGTCGATCGGAACCAGACCGACGCCGTCCTGCGCAAGATCCACACCGCACTGAGGCCGGGCGGGGCGTTCCTCGCCGCGATGCGCGAGGGCGAAGGCGAGACGACCGGTGAATACCACACCGTGTGCTGGACGCGCGAGCGCTTCACGGAACGGCTCGCCGCGGCCGGCCTCTCGGTCAGTTGGGACGCGGACAGCGTGGGGCGCGACGGCAACAACTGGGTCACCTACCTCGCGCGCCGCGCGCCATGAACTCCCAGCCTTGTGGCGACGAGATCAGAGCATCGGATGTCTCTTCCGGGTCGACAGCTCTACTTCGCAGCGCACCCGGCCGGTCGGATCTCAGAAGCTTGCCCAGCGGTCGGTGCCGGTTCTTGCGGCGGCGGGCGCGCCTGCCGATTCGACAAGCGTCCGCGGCGCGACCTGGATCCTGGCCGCCACATCGCCGTGCGCCAGCTTGAAGACCGCCATGGTCTGCACCAATTGCAGCGCCTGCGCCTTCAGGCTCTCGGCCGCAGCAGCGCTTTCTTCCACCAGGGCTGCGTTCTGCTGCGTGACCTGATCCATCTGGCTGACGGCATCCCCGATCTGAGAGACCCCGGCGCTCTGCTCGGTGCTGGCCGAACTGATCTCCCCCATGATGTCGGTCACGCGCCTGATCGAGTCGACCACTTCGGTCATCGTGACGCCGGCTTGATCAACCAGCGCCGAGCCCTGTTCAACACGCTCCACGCTGGCGCCGATCAAGCTCTTGATTTCCTTGGCCGCTTCAGCCGATCGGCCGGCAAGATTGCGCACCTCGGTCGCCACCACCGCGAAGCCGCGGCCCTGTTCACCGGCGCGTGCCGCTTCCACGGCTGCGTTCAGCGCCAGGATGTTGGTCTGGAAGGCGATGCCGTCGATGACCCCGATGATGTCGACGATCTTCTTCGAACTGTCGTTGATGGCCTTCATGGTGCTCACGACCTGGCCGACCACTTCACCACCCTTGATGGCCACCGTGCTGGCGTTCAGCGCGAGCTGATTGGCCTGCCTGGCGTTGTCGGCATTCTGCTTGACCGTGGAACTGAGTTGCTCCATCGAGGCCGCGGTCTCTTCGAGCGCCGAGGCCTGCTCTTCGGTGCGCTGGCTCAAGTCCATGTTGCCTCGAGCGATCTGAGCCGAGGCGGTGGCAACCGACTCCGAGTTCCGCAGCACGCTCGATACCACCTTGGAGAGGTTGGCCTGCATCCCCTTGAGCTGGGCCATCATGCTCGTGGTGTCGCCTTGCCTGAGGTTGATCGTCACGCTGAGGTCGCCGGCGGCGACGCTTCGCGCCAGGTCGGCAGCCTCGCCCGGCTCGCCTCCGAGTTGGCGTCCGAGGGAGCGCACCAGGACGACACCGAAAATCCCGGCAAACAGCAAGCCCCCCAGGATGGTCGTGATCGAGATCGCACGAATCGTCGCGTAGCGTGTGGCGGCCTCCTCGTACTCCCTGCGTGCTTCGTCGATCTGGATCTTGACGAGCGCATCGATGCCCTGTGCGAGCGGGATGAACAGCGGCCGAATCTTCTGCGTCACCAGGCGCCTGGCCTCCGTCAAGTCGTTGGCACGAAGCGCAACCAGTGCAGGCATCAAGGCTTCCTGGAGAAACTGCTTGCGGGACTCGACGAACGCCTTCGAGATCTTCCCTTCCTCCGGCGTCAGATTCGTCGCCGCATAGTCGCCCCAGACCTTGCTGGCCTTGGCGATGTTGGCTTCGATCTCGGCGGTCATCTCGGTGATTTTCTCGGCCGTCGGGGTGACCAGCGAGATGTTGAGGTTCATTCGGTTGATCAGCTGCAAGGCTCGGATCTCGCCCAGTTGCGAGGCCGGCACGGTGCGATCCGCGTAGACGGATTTCAATGCGTCGTTGGACCGGCCGATGCCGTACAGGCCGAGGCTGCCGATCGCCACGAGCAGCGCCGAGAGGACGCCGATCAGCATCATCAGCCGAGTGGAAACCTTGAGAGTGCTCATGGCGAGGGCCTTTGGATGGGCGCGGTTGCGCAGCGCAGGTTGACTGCGCCCTTGACGAAGGCGGGGGCGTTGGCGGCCAGCGAGGGAGGGCTGGCGGCCGGGGCAATGGCCGGGCTGGTGGTCACAGGCGGTCCGTTCGAGCTTCGGCACGGACCGCCCGTGGGGAGGATTCCCGCGGGGCGCAATGACGTAAGAGGGTTGTCGGTCTTCGCAGGGGCGCCTTGAGACGTCGAGCGGTTGAATGTCTCAACCTTGGGCGAATTCACCGCGCTGTATGGCAGCTGCAGCGCCCAGGGCGCCAGGTGGGTGAAGGGTGAGTCGAGCGATTCCAGCTCGAACGAATCCGGAGCCGTTCTTCTCCTGACCGACTGATCGCCGTTCGGCGCGGATCACCTCGATCCGCAGCCGGCGCCTGTCTCACGAGTTGAACCGCAGGATCCGCCATGGCATCCCAAGCCGCCCCGTCCACCCCCGAATCCGCCGTGCTGCTCGGCTTGCTCTACCCGCTGCTGGGCACTTCGATGCTCGTCGCGCTGCTCGTCGATGCCGTCGTGCCGCAGCGCTGGCACGAGCGGTTCGGGCTGTAGTCGCTCCACGTGTGCGCCTGTTGGTGACTCGCAACGCAGCAGGCCGCTGCCGCTTGCACACTCGCGTCCTCGCCCGCATCATTCGCGACCATTGCTGAAGGCGCCCACGACAGCGCCCGCATGACGGAGATCCCTCTTATGTCCTCCCTGTTCATCTCGACGATCGACTGAACACGGTTCCCGAGCCCCGGCTGAACCGTGTCTGTTCACAGATACGGCCTCAGACCGCGCGGCACGCAAAGCCCCGCAGCCATCGAGCCGGGGCTTTTGCTTTTCGGAAACCGAATGAGTGCACAACTCCGTTCCCGCGCCCTCCAGGAGGGGCGAGTCAAGGCCCTGCGCCGCATGAAACAACCGATGACGCTGATGCTCGAAACGAGCACCGGCCAACCCGGCGTGCGCGGCGCAGGCGACTACATCCAGAGCCGCAGCGCGCAGCGCCGTGCCGACCGCGTGGCACTGCAGGCGCTGCTGCGGCGGGAGGATCGCGATGACTGACTCCAACGACCTGCGCACGCCCGTGCGCGAACACCTGGCGCAGCGAAACTACCAGCTGCAGCAGATCGCCGCCCAGCTCAAGACCGAGCTGTTCGGCATCGACGCCATCATCGACCGCGTCATCGATTCGGTGCGCGCCTGGTATGTGCTGCCCGAGCTCGTCTCGCGGCCCGTCATCGTCTGCCTCTGGGGCCTGACCGGCACCGGCAAGACCCAGCTCGTGCGGCGCCTGGCGCAATTGCTGGGCTTCTACGACCGCTTCGTCGAAGTGCAGATGGACGGCTTCTCCAACGGCGCGAGCTGGCGCGGCGCGCAGAGCATCTCGGGCATGCTGGCGCAGTCCGGCGTGCGCGAGGGCGAGCCGGGCATCCTCTCGCTCGACGAGTTCCAGCGCTTCCGCACCATCGATGCCAAGCGCGGCGAGCTGCGCGTCGAGCGCTATCAAGACGTCTGGGCCCTGCTCTCCGACGGCCGCCTGCCGCCCGGGCTCTCGCTGCTGGGCGACATCGAATCGTCGATCGCCGAAGCCGCCTTCGACGCCGAACGCGCCGAGGCCAGCGACGCGAAACTGCGCTTCAAGCTGCGCAGCTGGGAGGCGCAGGAGCTGCAGCGCAACCTCAAGCTCGACGAGCCGCTGATGGAGATCATGGCCTGGACGCCCGAGCAGATCCAGCAGCGCCTGCGCGACTTCCGCGAGCGCGGCCAGCAGCAATGGGAGACCGACTACAGCCGCCTGCTCGTCTTCGTCTGCGGCAACCTCGACGAGATGTACGAAGGTCTCGCCACCAGCGTGGACGACTGCGACAGCGACGCCGACATCTTCCACGCGCTGACCGGCCGATTGAGCGTCATCGATGTCAAGCAGGCACTCAACAAGCGTTTCAAGCCCGAGCAGGTGGCGCGCCTGGGCAACGAGCATGTGATCTACCCCTCGCTCTCGCGCCGGGCGTACGAGCAGCTGATCGAACAGGGCTGCGCCCGCTATGCCCACGAGACCGAGGCCCGCTGCGGCCTGCGCTTCGAGCTGGCCGCCAGCGTGCGCGAGCAGATCTACGCCAACGCGGTGTTCCCGGCCCAGGGCAGCCGGCCGCTGTTCTCGTCGCTGCACGCGATCCTCGGCGCGGGCCTCGCCAAGGCCGCGCTGTGGGCGCTCGAACTCGGCGCCGAGGCCGGCGACAGCGTGGGCCTCGCGGCCGACGGCCGCAGCCTGGTCGCGCAGTGGCGAGGCCGGTCGCACGCCATCGCCGCGCCGTTCGAGATCGGCCGCCTGCGCCAGCGCAACAACGCCGACTTCCGCGCGCTGCTGGCGGTGCACGAGGCCGGCCACGGCCTGGTGCACGCCCTGCTCTTCGGCCGCGCGCCGCAGGAGATCAAGATCCACGTGGCGAGCTTCGAGGGCGGCTACAACGCCTACAGCGCGCGCACGGTCTGGTCGCGCCGCAATCTGCTCGACGCCATCTGCACCAGCCTCGCCGGCCGCGCCGCCGAGCTGATCGTCTTCGGGTCCGAACTGAGCTCCAGCGGTGCCGAGAGCGACCTGCGCAAGGCCACCGAAAAGGCCGCCCGCATGCTGCGCCACCTCGGCCACGGCCCGCGCATCGGCCGCAGCGACGTGTCCACCAGCAGCGACGACAACCTGTGCACCGACGTGGAGGCCACCAACGCGCCGATCGAAGCGCTGCTGCAGGCCGAGCACGCACGCGCCACCAGCCTGATCGAAACGCATCGCGACGCGCTGCTGGCGCTGGTGGACGAGTTGCTGGAACAGGGGCAGGTCACGCCGGCACGGTTCGCAGCGGTGGTCGGGCTGCCGCTCGCGCGGCACGAGGACGCGCTGGATCCGTACGCGGAGAAGCTGGCGGACTTCCGGACTGGATCGCCCCGGAAGTCACACCCTCACTCGACGGCCTCCGTCAGCACGCCGCGCCCATAGCCCACGCTGGCCGCCGGCGTGCCGCCGGCCGTGACGGCGACCGCGCAGTACTTGAACTCCGGGATCTTGCCGAACGGATCGAGTGCCGCGTTGGTCAGCAGGTTCGCGGCCGCCTCGTAGTAGGCGAACGGAATGAAGACGGTGCCGATGGGGGTGCCGTCGTCGCGCCGCACGCTCAGCGCCACTTCGCCACGCCGTGACCGCACGGTGATGACGTCGCCCGCGTTGACCTGCAGCTTGCGCAGGTCGCCGCCGTTCATCGACGCGGTGGCCACCGGCTCGATCGCATCGAGCACGCTCGCGCGCCGCGTCATGCTGCCGGTGTGCCAGTGCTCCAGCTGCCGGCCGGTGATCAGCACGAACGGGAAGTCCGCATCCGGCCGCTCGTTGGCCGGGATGATGTCCGCCGGCACCAGCTTGACCCGGCCGTCGCGGGTCGGGAACGTGTCGATGAAGACGGTCGGCCGGCCCGGATCGTCGTCGGTCAGGCACGGGTAGGTCACGCTCTGCTCGCGCTCGATGCGCTCCCAGCTGATGCCGCTGATGGCGGTGTGCATCGCCTGGCGCATCTCCTCGTAGACCTCGGCCACGCCGCACTCCGGCCCCTGGTAGTTCCAGGGCAGGCCCATGCGCCGCGCGATCTCCTGGATGATCCAGAGATCGGGCTTCGCATCGCCCGGCGGCGTCAGCGCGCGGCGCCCCATCTGCACCATGCGGTCGGTGTTGGTCACCGTGCCGGTCTTCTCCGGCCAGGCGCTGGCGGGCAGCACGATGTCGGCGTACCAGGCCGTCTCGGTCATGAAGATGTCCTGCACCACCAGGTGCTCGAGCGAGGTCAGCGCATGGCGGGCATGGTTCAGGTCGGGATCGCTCATGGCCGGGTTCTCGCCCATGATGTACATGCCGCGGATCTTGTGCGGATCGGTTTCCGGCGCGAGCGCCTTGTGCATGATCTCGACCACCGTGTAGCCGGGCTTGTCGTCGAGCGGCGTGTTCCAGAACTTCTCGAACCAGGCGTGCGCATCCGCGTTGTCGACGCGCTGGTAGTTCGGCAGCATCATCGGGATCAGCCCCGCGTCGCTCGCGCCCTGGACGTTGTTCTGGCCGCGCAGCGGGTGCAGGCCGCTGCCCGGCTTGCCGATCTGGCCGGTGACGCTCACCAGCGCGATCAGGCAGCGCGCGTTGTCGGTGCCGTGCACGTGCTGGCTGATGCCCATGCCCCACAGGATCATCGACGCCTTGCTGGTCGCGAACTCGCGCGCCACCTCGCGGATCGTCTGCGCCGGAATGCCGCAGATCGGCGCCATCGCTTCGGCGCTGTAGCCCTTCACGTTCTCCTTGAGCGCCTCGAAGTTGTTCGCGCGCCGCGCGATGAAGTCTTCGTCGACGAGGCCTTCGTCGATGACCGTGTGGATCAGCGCGTTGAGCAGCGCCACGTCGGTGTCGGCGTTGAACTGCAGCGTGCGCCACGCGTGGCGGCCGATGTCGGTGATGCGCGGATCGGCGAGCACGATCTTCGTGCCGCGCTGGGCGGCGTTCTTCATCCAGGTGGCCGCCACCGGGTGGTTGGCCGTCGGGTTCGAGCCGATGACGAGGATCAGGCCCGCATGCTCGACATCGTTGACCTGGTTGCTCACCGCCGCGGAGCCGACCCCTTCGAGCAGCGCCGCGACGCTGGACGCGTGGCACAGCCGCGTGCAGTGGTCGACGTTGTTGCTGCCGAAGCCGGTGCGCACCAGCTTCTGGAACAGGTAGGCCTCCTCGTTGCTGCCCTTGGCCGATCCGAAGCCGGCCAGCGCCTTCAGGCCGTGCGTGTCGCGCAGCGCGGTGAGCTTGCTGGCGGCGAGGTCGAGCGCCTCCTCCCAGGTCGCTTCGCGGAACACCTCGCTCCAGTCGGCGGGGTCGCCGATGGCATCGGGATGCTTGGGCACGCCCGGCTTGCGGATCAGCGGCTTCGTCAGGCGCTGCGGATGGTGGGCGTAGTCGAAGCCGAAGCGCCCCTTCACGCACAGGCGGCTGTGGTTGGCCGGGCCGTCGCGCCCGTCGACGCTGACGATCTGCTCGTCCTTCACGTTGTAGGTGAGCAGGCAGCCGACGCCGCAGAACGGGCAGACGGAATCGACCTTGCGATCGACCTCCTGCGCGCCGATGTGGCTCTTGGGCATCAGCGCACCGGTCGGGCAGGCCTGCACGCACTCGCCGCAGGCCACGCAGGTGCTGTCGCCCATGCCGTCCTGCAGGTCGAACACGATGGCGCTGTCATGCCCGCGGAAGGCATAGCCGATCACGTCGTTGACCTGCTCCTCGCGGCACGCGCGAACGCAGCGGTTGCACTGGATGCACGAATCCAGGTTCACCGCCATTGCCGGATGGGACAGGTCGGGCGCCGGCTGCTCGCGGGCGATCGCCGCCAGCGCGGGGCGCACGTTCACCTCCATGCGCGAGGCCCAGTCGCTGAGCTCGCCGTGCTGCCGGGTCGCGTCGTCGCCGATCCACTTGTGGCCCTGCGCCGGCATGTCGGAGAGCAGCATCTCGAGCACCATCTTCTGGCTCTTGACGGCGCGCTCGCTGGTGGCCCGCACCTTCATGCCGGCGGTGGGCGCGCGGCAGCAACTCGGCGCGAGCGTACGCTCGCCGTCGATCTCGACCATGCACGAGCGGCAATTGCCGTCGGCCCGGTAGCCCGGCGTGTAGCACAGGCGGGGGATGCTCACGCCATGGCGGTCGGCCACCTGCAGGATGGTCTCGCCGCCGAAGGCCTGGACGGGCTCGCCGTCCAGCATGAACTCGACGCTGGGGATCAACGCATTTCGTTCCGGCGCATTCATCACGACACCTCGTGCGGAAAGTATTTCTGGACGCAACGCACCGGGTTCGGCGCCGCCTGGCCGAGGCCGCAGATCGAGGCGTCGACCATCACCTGGTTCAGGTCTTCCAGCGTGCCGTGGTCCCACAGCGGCTCGGCCATCAACGCGGCCGCCTTGCTGGTGCCGACCCGGCACGGCGTGCACTGGCCGCAGCTCTCGTGCTCGAAGAACTTCATCATGTTCATCGCGGCGTCGCGCGCCTTGTCGTGCTGGCTCAGCACGATGACGGCCGCCGAGCCGATGAAGCAGCCGTGCGGTTGCAGCGTGTCGAAATCGAGCGGCAGGTCGGCGAGGCTCGCCGGCAGGATCCCGCCGGATGCGCCGCCGGGCAGGTAGGCGTAGAGGTCGTGGCCGG
This sequence comes from Rhizobacter sp. P2_H3, assembly GCF_056403355.1. Taxonomy (NCBI): domain Bacteria; kingdom Pseudomonadati; phylum Pseudomonadota; class Betaproteobacteria; order Burkholderiales; family Sphaerotilaceae; genus Rhizobacter; species Rhizobacter sp. P2_H3. The sequence continues at coordinate 9,569 of NZ_JBFUFQ010000132.1, forward strand.
GCAGCATGCCGCCGCAGTACTCGTCCACCAGCTCGCGCACGCTGATGCCTGCCGGCGCCAGCTTGACGCCCGGCTCGCGCACGCGGCCGCTGACGCTGAACGAGCGCAGCCCGTGGCGCCCGTTGCGGCCAGGGCCGCTGAACCAGGCCGGGCCGCGCTGGACGATGTCGCGCACCCAGTACAGCGTCTCGAAGTTGTGCTCGAGCGTCGGCCGCCCGAACAGGCCGATCTGCGCGATGTACGGCGGGCGCATCCGCGGTTCGCCACGCTTGCCTTCGATGCTCTCGATCATCGCGGACTCCTCGCCGCAGATGTAGGCACCGGCGCCGCGCCGCAATTCGATGTGCGGCAGCGTGCACGGCGGGTCGGCCTTCAGCCGCGCCAGCTCGCGCTCGAGGATCGCGCGGCAGCCGTGGTACTCGTCGCGCAGGTAGATGTAGCAGGCCCCGGTGCCCACCACCGCGGCGGCGACCAGCAGGCCCTCGAGGAAGCGGTGTGGATCGCGTTCGAGGTAGGTGCGGTCCTTGAACGTGCCGGGCTCGCCTTCGTCGATGTTGACGGCCATCACGCGCGGGGCCGGCTGCTGCATCACGATGCCCCACTTGCGCCCGGCCGGGAATCCCGCGCCGCCCAGCCCGCGCAGGCCGGAATCGGTCATCGCCTTCAACACGTCGGCCGCCACGACCTGCCCGGACGTGACCCCTGCCGCGAGCTGGTAGCCCCCACCCTGCCGGTAGGCGTCGTAGCCGACGTAGGCCGGCGCCACTTCGTGCGGTGCACTGGTGATCGGCGCGGTGCCGGCAGCGCCGGCGTCGAAGGCGCCATCGTCGCGCGGCAGCGCATGGCGGGCCGAACCCGCATCGACAGCGGCCTGCACATCCGCCGCCCTGGCATGCACCACCGGCGCCTGCCCGACGATCGCGACCGGCGCCTGTTCGCAACGGCCCACGCAAGGTGCCGGGATGACCCGGACGTCGGCGCCCAGCAGCGACGGCAGGCGCGCGAGCAGGTCTTGCGCGCCGGACATCTCGCACGACAGCCCGTCGCACACGCGCACCGTGAGCGATGCCGGCTGCTCATCGCCGCGCAGGATCTCGAAGTGGTGATAGAAGGTCGCGACCTCGAAGACCTCGGCCATCGACAGCTTCAGCTCGCGGGCCAGCGCCACCAGGTGCCGGTCGTGCAGGCCGTTCCACGCATCGTTGAGCAGGTGCAGGTATTCGATCAGCAGGTCGCGCCGATGCGGCCCGGGGCCGATGAGCGCCTGCACCTCCTCGAGCGACACGTGGTCCGGCTGGCGCCCCTTCAGCTTGTTCTTGCGGCGAAGGCGGCCGCGCATCTCATCGACGGAAGCGAGCGGCACCATGCCGGGGTCGCTGGAACGCGTGGCTGTGGTCGTCATGTCGGTCATCGAAGCAGACTTCGCTCCCAAAAAGAAGTGCGTCTTTGACGCACCGCAACAATGATCTCTACCTGGCTCGGGGCATCCTAGTCGATATCGTTGCCCGAGGATATCGCTCGACCAACGCGTCAGAATCGAGGCCGACATGATCCAACGTGACCAGATCACCGCCCTGATCCTGGCAGGCGGCCGGGGCAGCCGCATGGGCGGCGTCGACAAGGGCCTGCAGACGCTCGATGGCGAGCCGCTGGTGCAGCACGCCCTGCGGCGCATCGCGCCTCAGGTGGGTTCGGTGATGATCAGCGCCAACCGGCATCCGGAGGTCTATCGCGCCTACGGTGTACCCGTGCTGGCGGACGCCGACACCGACTACCCGGGTCCGCTGGCGGGCTTCCTGGCCGGACTGACGCACTGCCGCACCGACYGGATGGCAACGGTGCCCTGCGACACACCGCGCTTTCCCGAGGATCTCGTCGCGACCCTGGCTGCGGCGGCCGGCGACGCACGCGCGGTGGTGGCTGTCACCGAAGAGGCCGGTGAACGGCAGCGGCAGTCGGTGTTCTGCCTGCTCAGGGCGGATCTGCGCGTCGACCTGGCCGCCTACCTCGCCGAGGGGGGCCGCAAGATCGAGCGCTGGCTGGAGCGCCAGGGCTGCGTCGATGTGCTGTTCGCCGATGCCGACGCCTTCTTCAATGCCAACACGCTCGACGAACTGCGCCGGCTCGGCGACGCCTAGGGTTTCAACACCCCCCACTCCTCATCGGTGAACAGCCGCGAGCGGGTCAGGAACCGCAGCCCCTCCGGCCCCTCCACCGAGAACATCCCGCCCCGCCCCGGCACCACGTCGATGATCAGCTGCGTGTGCTGCCAGTACTCGAACTGCGGGCCGCTGATGTAGAACGGCATGCCGCCGATGTGCCCCAGCAGGCGGTCGTAGTCGCCGACGATGAACTCCCCTTGCGGGTAGCACATCGGCGCGCTGCCATCGCAGCAGCCGCCCGACTGGTGGAACATCAGCGGCCCGTGCTTCACCTGCAGCCGCTCGATCAGCGCGAGCGCCGCGTCAGTGGCCGTCACGCGCAAGACCGCAGCGCTCGCATCCATCTCAGAAGAACCCCAGCTTGTGCTCGCTGTAGTTCACCAGCAGGTTCTTGGTCTGCTGGTAGTGGTCGAGCATCATCTTGTGGTTCTCGCGGCCGATGCCCGATTGCTTGTAGCCGCCGAAAGCCGCATGCGCCGGGTAGTGGTGGTAGCAGTTGGTCCACACGCGCCCGGCCTGGATGCCGCGCCCCATGCGGAAGGCGGTGTTCATGTCGCGGCTCCACACGCCGGCGCCCAGCCCGTACAGCGTGTCGTTGGCGATGGACAGCGCCTCCTCCTCGTCCTTGAAGCGCGTGACCGACACCACCGGCCCGAAGATCTCTTCCTGGAAGATGCGCATCTTGTTGTGGCCCTCGAAGATCGTCGGCTTCACGTAGTAGCCGCCTTCGAGCTGGCCGGGCAGCATGTTGCGCTCGCCGCCGATCAGCACCTTGGCGCCMTCCTGCCTGCCGATGTCGAGGTACGAGAGGATCTTCTCCAGCTGCTCGCTCGAGGCCTGCGCGCCGATCATCGTCGACGGGTCGAGCGGGCTGCCCTGCTTGATGGCGGCCACGCGCTTGACCGCGCGCTCCATGAAGCGGTCGTAGATCGATTCCTGCACCAGCGCGCGCGACGGGCAGGTGCAGACCTCGCCCTGGTTCAGCGCGAACATCGCGAAGCCTTCGAGCGCCTTGTCGAAGAACGCGTCGTCCTTCTCCATCACGTCGGCGAAGAACACGTTCGGCGACTTGCCGCCCAGCTCCAGCGTCACCGGGATCAGGTTCTGGCTCGCGTACTGCGAGATCAGCCGGCCGGTCGTGGTCTCGCCGGTGAAGGCGATCTTGCCGATGCGGTTGCTCGACGCGAGCGGCTTGCCCGCCTCCAGCCCGAAGCCGTTGACGACGTTGAGCACGCCCGGCGGCAGCAGGTCGGCCACCGTCTCGAGCAGCACGAGGATCGACACCGGCGTCTGCTCGGCCGGCTTCAGCACCACGCAGTTGCCGGCGGCCAGTGCCGGCGCCARCTTCCACAGCGCCATCAGGATCGGGAAATTCCACGGAATGATCTGGCCGACCACGCCGATCGGCTCGTGGAAGTGATAGGCCACCGTGTCGTTGTCGATCTGGCTGATGCCGCCCTCCTGCGCGCGGATCGCCGACGCGAAGTAGCGGAAGTGGTCGATCGCCAGCGGCAGGTCGGCCGCCGTGGTCTCGCGGATCGGCTTGCCGTTGTCCCAGGTCTCGGCCGCGGCCAGCATCGCCAGGTTGGCCTCCATGCGATCGGCGATCTTGTTCAGCAGGTTGGCGCGTTCCGTCGTCGAGGTCTTGCCCCAGGCGGTCTTCGCCTTGTGCGCGGCGTCGAGCGCGCGGTCGATGTCTTCGGCCGTCGAGCGCGGGATCTCGCAGAACGGGCGGCCGGTCACCGGCGTGATGTTCTCGAAGTACTGGCGGCCGGACGGCGCCGTCCATTCCCCGCCGATGTAGTTGCCGTAGCGCTTCTTGAAGTCCACCGGGGTGCCGAACTTGCCGGGGTCGAGCTTGTCCATCTTTGCGTCTCCGATCTGGATGTGGTGGGCGCCGCCCACTGCAGCGCCGCGGTACCTGGTTTGCAACGCGCGTACCCGATCGGCTCGGTGCTTACCCGAAGCCGGCCCGTCACAGGTCTCGCCACGGGACGACAACCGGACGCGCAGGTCGGGTTTCGCGATCCGCGACACATCCGTGCGAGGATGTCGCGCGACATGTCGCGTGCTGCGACACGTCGCCCACGAGATCGGAGACAGCATGAAAGAGGCGCACGCGCTTTCGCTGCGGGTCGAGCACGCCCGCGACCTGTTCTTCCTGCAAGGGCAAGCCCTGTCCGGCGACGAAGGGCTGGCGCCGCACATCTCGCGTTCGTGGCGGCGCTGCCAGGGCATCGATCAGGCCCTGGTCGACCCCGAGCCGCTGCTGCGGCAGCGGCTGCGCGAGCGCCGCGAGCAGGCCATGCAGATGCTCGCGTGCGCGCAACCCGAGCTCGACAGCCTGACCGAGCACGCGCTGAGCGCCGGCTGCGTCGTGATCCTCACCGACCCGTCGGGCCTCATCCTCGAGGAGATCGGCAGCCCCGAGTTCCTGCCGAAGGCGCAGCGCATCGCGCTCGCGCCGGGCGTCGAATGGTCCGAGACACGCCGCGGCACCAATGCCATCGGCACCGCGCTGCTGGAGCGCCAGTCGCTGATGGTGCTGGGCGGCGAACACTTCCTGCCGCAGAACGGGGCAATCGGCTGTGCCGCATCGCCGATCTTCAGCGGGCGCGGCGAGATCGCCGGCGTGATCGACATCTCCGGCGAAGCCGCGCAGGTCAACGACCACACGCTCGGCCTGGTGCGCATGGCGGCGCAGCAGGTCGAACACCGGCTGATGCTTGCGCAGGCCAGCGGGCACCTGCTGCGCTTCCATGCCAAGCCCGGTTTGCTGGGCACCGCGCGCGAGGGATTGATCGTCATCGACGAGGGCCGGATCGTCGCCGCCAACCGGGTCGCCCTCGGGCTGCTCGGCACGGCGTGGCCGGGCTTGCTCGAGCGGCCTGCCGAAGAACTGATCGGCGCGCGCTGGTCGCAGCCCCACCACGGCAGCGGGTTGCTGACGCTGCCCGATGGCCGGCAGATCGCGGCCATRCTGGAGCGCGCTGCACGGCCGGCGACCTCGCGCAGCACGGCGCGCCCCCTCGCCAAGGCCCTCGACGACGATGCGTTGCCCGCCGCGGACGACCTGGCGCCGCTGCTGCACAGCGCCTGCAAGGTGCTCGACGCCGGCCTGCCGGTGCTGGTCACCGGCGAGACCGGCAGTGGCAAGGAGGTGTTCGCCCGCCGGCTGCACCAGGCATCGCGCCGCAGCAAGGGGCCGTTCGTCGCCGTCAACTGCGCGGCGCTGCCGGAAGCGCTGATCGAGGCCGAGCTGTTCGGCTACGAGGCGGGCGCCTTCACCGGGGCCCGCCGGCACGGCATGCCGGGGCGCATCCGCGAAGCCGCCGGCGGCGTGCTGTTCCTCGACGAGATCGGCGACATGCCGCTGCTGCTGCAGACGCGGCTGCTGCGCGTGCTCGAGGAGCGCCGGGTCGTGCCGCTGGGGGGCGGCCCGGGCATCCCGGTCGACTTCGACCTGGTCTGCGCCACCCACCAGGACGTGTCGGCGATGAGCGCCGGCCAGGCCTTCCGGGCCGACCTGCTCTACCGGATCGACGGTTACCGCGTCGCGATCCCGGCACTGCGTGATCGGCACGACCGGCGAGCGCTCATCGAGCAGTTGTTCGGCCCACTGGCGAAGGCGAAGCGGCTGACACTGGACGACGCTGCCATCGATCGGCTCGACGCGCATGCCTGGCCGGGCAACGTGAGAGAGCTGGCCCATGTGCTGCGCACGCTCGTCGCGCTGGCCGACGATGGCGCGTGCCTCGGCGTCGACCAGTTGCCGCAGCGCGTGCTGGCCGGATCGGCACCGGCTCGGCGGCACCTCGCCGTCGAGACCGAGCCGGCCCTGTCGAGCGTCGTCGAGAACACCATCGACCGCGCGCTGGCGGAATGCGATGGCAGCGTCGCCGAGGCGGCAAGACGCCTTGGCGTCCATCGCAGCACCCTCTACCGCCACCAGGCTAAGGCTCGCCTAAGCAACCGCTAAGACCCGGCTAAGGCGCATCGAACCCAATCGGGTTCGATGAACGCCTCGATCCATCCCCACCGGCCGGTCGCCTCGGCAGGCACCTCGCTCGCACCCGCCGCCGGGTACGGCCGCAGCACCGTCGAGCGGGCCACCGCGGCCCTGGTGCTGCTGATCGGCGCGCTGGTGCTGCTGCGCCTGTCAGGCATGGCCTGGCTGCCGCTGATGGACACCACCGAGGCGCGCTATGCCGAGGTCGGCCGCAAGATGCTCGAGCTCGGCGACTGGATCACGCCATGGCATGACTACGGCGTGCCGTTCTGGGCCAAGCCGCCGCTGTCGTTCTGGCTCACGGCCCTCAGCATGAAGTGCTTCGGCGTCAACGAGTTCGCGGCACGCCTGCCCCACTTCCTGTGCATGGCGCTGGTGGCCGCCGTCTGCTGGCGCCTGGCCGCTGCGCGCCGCGACACGCCGCCG
>NZ_JBFUFQ010000133.1:0-15795 GCF_056403355.1 Rhizobacter sp. P2_H3
CGGCGGTTTCGTCAAGCTGACCGCGCCGGGGCCGGTGCGCAACTGGAACGAAGTGCGCCTGCAGGCCGCGCGGCGCATGGTCGCGTCGAACCCGAACGGCACCTACATGAGCCGGCCGCCCGACATCCTGCTCGCCATTCCCGTGCTCGAGGTCGAACTGAACTCCGACGGCAGCGTGCGCCGCATCGACGTGCTGCGCTATCCGGGCCAGGCGCCCGAGACCACGCAGATCGCAATCGACGCGGTCAAGCGCGCCGCGCCCTTCGGCGACGTATCGAAACTGCCCAAGCCGTGGAAGTTCGTCGAGACCTTCCTGTTCGACGACGACAAGCGCTTCAAGCCGCGCACGCTGGATCCCTGAAGAACTTGGGCACAATGCCGCCCATGTTCTTCAATCTGCCGACGCTGCTGACCTGGGCGCGCATCGTTTCGATTCCGCTGGTCGTCGGGGTGTTCTACCTCGACGTCAAGGAGCCGCACCAGAACCTCATCGCGACGGTGCTGTTCATCGTCGTCGCGCTGACCGACTGGGCTGACGGCTACCTGGCCCGCCGGCTCAACATGACCTCGTCGTTCGGCGCCTTCCTCGATCCGGTCGCCGACAAGTTCCTCGTCTGCGCCGCGCTGCTGGTGCTGGTGCACCTGGGCCGGCTGCATGCGCTGGTGGCCCTCGTGATCATCGGCCGCGAGATCGCGATCTCCGCGCTGCGCGAGTGGATGGCGCAGATCGGCGCGTCGCGCAGCGTCGCGGTGCACATGCTCGGCAAGGTCAAGACCACGGTGCAGATGATCGCGATCCCGTTCCTGCTCTACCACGGCACGCTGTTCGGCCTGGTCGACACGCAGCTGTGGGGCACCTGGCTGATCTACGCATCGGCGGTGCTGACGATCTGGTCGATGGTGTACTACCTGCAGAAGGCGCTGCCGGAGATCCGAGCCAAGGTTCGATGAGCGCCGCCGGCGGCGCCACCAGCGCGCGCGACCGCCTGGTGCAGGCGATGCCGCCGGTGTTCGTGCTGATCTGGAGCACCGGCTTCATCGTCGCGCGCTACGGCATGCCGTACGCGCCGCCGATCTCGTTCCTGTCGCTGCGCTATGCCCTGTCGGTGCTCAGCTTCGGCGTGTGGATCGCGCTGTCGCGCGCCGCCTGGCCGCGCGGCCGCGCGCAATGGCTGCACCTCGCGGCCTCGGGCGTGCTGATGCATGCCGGCTACCTGGGCGGCGTCTGGGCCGCGGTGAAGTCCGGCATGGGGGCCGGCACGATCGCGCTGCTGGTCGGCCTGCAGCCGGTGCTGACGGCGGTGTGGGTGAGCGCCATGTCGACGTCGTCCGATGGTGAATCGCGCGTTTCCAGCCGCCAATGGCTCGGGCTGGCGCTCGGCCTGTCGGGCCTGCTGCTCGTCGTCTGGCGCAAGCTGGGGGCCGGCGAGCTGACCGCCTGGAACCTGTCGCTCGCCGCCTTCTCGCTGCTGTGCATCACGGCCGGCACCCTCTACCAGAAGCACTTCGTCGCGCCGTGCGACGTGCGCACCGCCAACACCGTGCAGCTGCTGGCCGCGCTGGCGGTCAGCCTGCCGATCGCGCTGCTGGAGCAGGAGCCGATCGTCTTCCACCCGCACCTGATCGGCGCGATGGCCTGGTCGGTGATCGGCCTGACGCTGGGCGGCAGCTCGCTGCTGTACCTGCTGATCCAGCGCGGCGCGGCCACGCGCGTGACGAGCCTGCTCTACCTGGTGCCACCGACCACCGCGCTGATGGCCTGGGCGCTGTTCGGCGAGTCGATCACGCCGGCGATGGTGCTCGGCATGGCGCTCACCGCCGTCGGCGTGGCGCTGGTGGTGCGCTCGCCTGCGCCGCCGGAGGCGCCAGCCACGGCGGCGTCGCCAAGGCCTGAATGAGCTGCTGCTGAAGCAGCCGCACGCGGCGCGGCACGCTGCTGTTCGGCGCACGCGGCGGCAGCACCCAGTGCACATCGGCATCGAGCATCGCCCAGCGCGGCAGCACCTGCTGCAGCCGGCCGCTGCGCAGGTGCTCGTGCACGTCCCACAGCGAGCGCAGCATCAGCCCGTGGCCGGCCAGCGCCCAGTCGCGCACCACCTCGCCGCTGTTGCTCGCGAGCGGGCCGTGCACCCGCACCGTCACGGCGGCGCCGCGCGGCGACAGCTCCTGCAGGCGCCAGGCGGCGGGTTGGTCGTCGTTCTCGCTGACGATCAGGCAGGCATGCTGCGCGAGATCGTCGAGCGTCTGCGGCACACCCGCGCGCTCGAGATAGGCAGGCGCGCCGACGATGATGCGCCGGTTCGACGCGAGCCGGCGCGTGACGACGTTCGGATCGCGCGGCGCCCACAGCCACACCGCGGCGTCGAAGCCGGCGGCGCGCAGGTCGGGCAGCTGCTCGCGCAGGTGCAGCTGCACCTGCACCTGCGGGTAGGCGGCATGGAACTGCGCCAGCAGCGGCCCGAGCCAGGCGTGGCCGAAGCCGAACGAGCTGCACAGGCGGATCAGGCCGCGCGGCTCGTCGTGGCGCTCGGTCAGCTGGGCTTGCAGTTGCTCGAAGCCCTGCAGCAGCGGCCGCGCCTGCGCGAGGAAGGCTTCGCCGTGCGGCGTGAGCTGCAAGCGCCGCGTGCTGCGGTGGAACAGCCGCAGCCCGAGCCGCGACTCCAGCGCCGCCAGCCGCTTCGACACGGCCGGCGGCGCCAGGTCGAGCTGGCGCGCCGCGGCGGCCAGGCTGCCCAGCTCGGCCGCACAGCTCACCAGCGCGAGGTCGGAGCGCTCGATCATTGATGCCTCCAGGGAACGAATGGGTTTCCGGATTATTGCTTGCCGACCGTGTGCGAGCGCACCAGAATGCGCCGCATGTTCGAAGGATTCGAGAGCCGGCGTTTCGCCGTCGAAGGGGCCGAGATCCATACGCGGGTGGGCGGGCAGGGCGCGCCGCTGCTGCTGCTGCACGGCCATCCGCAGACGCATGCGATGTGGCACCGCGTGGTGCCGCAGCTCGCGCAGCGCTTCCGGGTGGTGGCGATGGACCTGCGCGGCTATGGCGACTCGTCGCGGCCCGCACCCGATGACGCCCATGCGATGCACGCCAAGCGGGCGATGGCGCGCGATGCGGCCGGCGTGATGGCGCAGCTCGGCCACGCGCGCTTTGCGGTCTGCGCGCACGACCGCGGTGCGCGGGTGGCGCACCGGCTGGCGCTGGATCACCCTGATGTGGTGTCGCGGCTGCTGCTGCTCGACATCGCACCGACGCTCGCGATGTACGAAGGCACGACCGACGCGTTCGCGCGCGCCTACTGGCACTGGTTCACGCTGATCCAGCCGGCGCCGTTGCCGGAGCGGATGATCGGCCACGACCCGGTGTTCTACCTGCGCAGCGTGATGGGGCGGCGCCATGCGGGGCTCGCGGCCTTCGATCCGGCCGCTCTCGCGGAATACGAGCGCTGCATCGCGCTGCCGGGCAGCGTGGCGTCGATCTGCGAGGACTACCGCGCCTCGGCCACCATCGACCTCGACCATGACCGCGCCGACCGCGCGGCCGGCCGGCGCGTCGAGGTGCCGCTGCGCGTGCTGTGGGCCGAGCACGGCGCCGTCGGGCGCTGCTTCGACGTGCTCGCGCTGTGGCGCGCTGCGGCACGTGAGGTGAGCGGCCGGGCGGTGCCCTGCGGCCACTACATCGCCGAAGAATTGCCCGAGCTGCTGCTCGCCGAGATCAACGACTTCCTGAAGGACTGAATGATGAACGCGCCCAAGAAGACCCACCGCATCGCCGTCATCGCCGGCGACGGCATCGGCAAGGAAACCGTGCCCGAGGGCCTGCGCGTGCTCGAGGCGGTGGCCGGCCGCTTCGGCATCGGGCTGCAGTTCGACCACTTCGACTTCGCGAGCTGGGACTGGTACGAGCGCCACGGCCAGATGCTGCCGGACGACTGGAAGCAGCAGATCGGCGGGCATGACGCGATCTTCTTCGGCGCGGTCGGCTGGCCCGAGAAGATCCCCGACCACGTGTCGCTGTGGGGTTCGCTGCTGAAGTTCCGCCGCGAGTTCGACCAGTTCGTGAACCTGCGCCCGGCGCGCCTGATGCCCGGCATCCGCTCGCCGCTGGTGGGCCGTGACGGCAAGCCGCGCGCGCCCGGCGCGATCGACATGATGATCGTGCGCGAGAACACCGAGGGCGAGTACTCCAGCATCGGCGGGCGCATGTACGAGGGCAGCGAGCGCGAGATCGTGATCCAGGAGACGGTGATGTCGCGTGTCGGCGTCGACCGGGTGCTGAAGTTCGCGTTCGAGCTGGCGCAGTCGCGCCCGCGCCGCAAGCTGACCTCGGCCACCAAGTCGAACGGCATCTCGATCACGATGCCCTACTGGGACGAGCGCGTCGAGGCGATGGCCCGCGGCTATCCGGATGTCAGCGTCGATCGCTTCCACATCGACATCCTGACCGCGCACTTCGTGCAGCGCCCCGAGGTGTTCGACGTGGTGGTCGCGAGCAACCTGTTCGGCGACATCCTGTCGGACCTCGGGCCGGCCTGCACCGGCACGATCGGCATCGCGCCGTCGGCCAACCTGAACCCTGCCGGCACCCACCCGTCGCTGTTCGAACCGGTGCACGGCTCGGCGCCCGACATCGCCGGGCGCGGCATCGCGAACCCGATCGGGCAGATCTGGTCGGGCGCGATGATGCTCGACCACCTGGGCCACCGCGATGCGCACGATGCGGTGCTGCGCGCGATCGAGACGGTGCTCGAGCCCTCGTCCGGTGCGCCGCGCACCCCCGACCTGGGTGGTACGGCGCACACCGCCGACCTCGGCCGCGCGATCGCCGAGTGCATGTGACCCCACATGACACGCGGGGTGGCCGACCCCGCTGCAACCCGCGCCGAATATGACGCGGACAGCCTATTGTCAAGCGAGGAAGCACGCGCGCGGATGCCGCCTTCGGATGCAGCTGATTACGCATAGAATCCGCTTCCGCGCTTGACAGTGGGGGTGCCTGCGGCTGTAATCGTTCGAGCCGTTACGTCCCGTCCCGCGCGGCCCGGATCCAGGCTCCACACCCATCCAGATTCTTTTCGAGACACCTTTTTTGAGGGGGTACCTTCGTGAACAAATCCGAACTGATTGAGCACATCGCCAAGCAGGCCGACATCTCCAAAGCAGCGGCGACGCGCGCGCTCGAAGCTCTGATCGGCGGCGTGAAATCCACGCTGAAGAAAAACAACAGCGTGTCGCTCGTTGGCTTCGGCACCTTCAGCGTCAGCAAGCGCGCCGCCCGTGCCGGCCGCAACCCGCGCACCGGCGCCACCATCAAGATCAAGGCCGCCAAGGTGCCGAAGTTCCGCCCGGGCAAGGCCCTGAAGGACGCGGTCAACTGAAGACCGCAGGCAACGGAAGGCATCCGGGTGCTTAGCTCAGTTGGTAGAGCGGCGCCCTTACAAGGCGTAGGTCGGGGGTTCGAGCCCCTCAGCACCCACCACCCGATGGCACCGCGGACGAGCTGGCAGAGCTAGTAGAATCCGCGCCGCCCACCCCCAGCAAAGGCGAACCCAGGTTCGCCTTTGTTGCATTTGAAGCAGCGCCGTCCGGCTGCACAGCGATCACCCTTCGAGGCCATCGATGTTTGAATTTGTTCGCACGCACAACCGCCTGTTCCAGTTCCTGTTGCTGGTGCTGATCGTTCCCGCCTTCGTGCTGACGGGTGCTTACCAAGGTTACCGCTCGATGGCGGGCAGCGGGGGTGTCGCCGTCGTCGACGGCCACAAGATCACGCAGGCCGAATGGGATGCGGCGCAGCGCGATCAGATCGACCGCTACCGGCGCCAGGCGCCGAACGTCGACATTCGCATGTTCGACACGCCGGCGGTGCGCCTGCAGACGCTCGACAACCTGGTGCGCGAGCGCGTGCTGCAGACCGCGGCGCTGAAGTCGAACTTCACCGCGACGGCCGACCGCGTGCTCAACGTCTACATGAACGACCCGCAGTTCGCGCAGTTCCGCGGTGCGGGCGGCGGCTTCGACAAGGAGGCGCTGACGGTCGCGTTGTCGGCCCAGGGCATGACGGTGGCGGGCTTCGAGCAGACGCTGCGCCAGCAGCTCGAGATGCGCCAGGTGATGTTCGGCATCGGCGGCACGGTGTTCGCGCCGGCCGCGGCGGCTTCGAGCGCGATCGATGCGATGTTCCAGCAGCGCGAGTTCCAGCAGCAGCGCTTCGACGCGAAGGACTACCTCGCGAAGGTGTCGCCGAGCGATGCCGACATCCAGGCGTACTACAAGGATCCGGCGCACGCGGCGCAGTTCATGTCGCCGGAGCAGGCGAACATCGAGTACGTGGTGCTCGACGTCGAGGCGATCAAGAAGACGCTGACGGTGCCTGAAGACAAGCTGCGCGAGTACTACAAGGCAAACGAGAAGCGCTATGCGGTGGCCGAAGAGCGCCGCGCGAGCCACATCCTGATCAAGGCCGACAAGTCGGCCCCGGCCGCGGAACGCGCGCAAGCCAAGGCGAAGGCCGAGGCCCTGTTGGCCGAGGTGAAGAAGAACCCGGCGAGCTTCGCCGACGTGGCGCGCAAGAATTCGCAGGACACCGGCTCGGCGCTGAACGGCGGCGACCTCGACTTCTTCGGTCGTGGCGCGATGGTGAAGCCGTTCGAAGACGCCGCGTTCGCGCTGAAGCCGGGCGGCATCAGCGATGTGGTCGAGAGCGATTTCGGCTACCACATCATCCAGGTGACGCAGGCCCGCGGCGGCGAGACGAAGAGCTTCGACCAGGTGCGCCCCGAGATCGAGGAAGAGGTCAAGAAGCAGCTCGCGCAGGCGAAGTATTCCGAGGCGGCGGTCGAGTTCACGAACACGGTCTACGAGCAGCCGGACAGCCTGAAGCCGGTGGCTGACAAGCTGAAGCTGCCGATCCAGACCGCGCAGGGCGTGACGCGCACGGCGGGCCCGGCGGCCAAGGGGCCGCTCGCGTCGCCGAAGTTCCTGGAGGCGCTGTTCGGCAACGACGCGCTGCGCAACAAGAAGAACACCGAGGCGGTGGATGCCGGTTCGAGCCAGCTGATCTCGGCACGCGTCGTGACCTACAGCCCGGCTGCGGTGAGGCCGCTGGCTGAAGTGACCGCGAGCGTGAAGGAGAAGCTGGTCGCGAAGCAGGCAGCGGCCCTCGCGCGCAAGGAAGGCGAGGCCCGCCTGGCCGAGCTTCGCAAGGCGCCCGAGACGGCGTTGACCGATGCGGCGCAGCTGGTGTCGCGCGCGCAACCGCGCGACCTGCCGAAGCCGGTGGTCGATGCGGTGCTGAAGGCGCCGACCGCGAAGCTGCCGGCCGTCGATGGCATCGACCTGGGCGACCAGGGCTACGTGATCGTGAAGGTCACGAAGGTGCTGGGCCGCGACCCGATCGCCGCCGACCCGGTGCGCTCGCAGGGGCAGTACGCGCAGGCATGGGCCGCCGCCGAGGCGCAGGCCTACTACACCGCGCTGAAGAGCCGCTACAAGGTCGACGTGCACCCGGGGACGGCTGCGGCTGAAGCGGCTGCGGCGAGCGGCACGAGCAACTGAGCGACCCACTGGTCGAAGTGGCCTCCAGGTGAGGCTATAATTCGCGATTCCGGTGGTGGCTGTAGCTCAGTTGGTAGAGTCCAGGATTGTGATTCCTGTTGTCGTGGGTTCGAGTCCCATCAGCCACCCCACCAGATCCCAGAGGAGCCGCAAGGCTCCTTTGTCGTTTCAGGGCCTGCCGGCGGCGGCGCCTGCGATGAACGTGTCCGAAAGCGGCCGGCGGCTTCGCCGGTGACGTGCATCATCCGCGGCTTCCCCACATCGAGTGGAGAAGCTCGAACCGGTACGGCGAGAAGCTCGTCTCGTGGTGCGGCGTGGACAAGATGACGCTCGAGAACGGGCGGATGCGCGAGGAGATCGTCTATGTGGATACCGCGCCGCTGCAGGCGCTGAGGATGGGCCTGGCGTTGCAGCCTCTGATCCACGTGCCGCGTTGAGCGCGCCGAATGCCGATCCTCATGACGGTTTCGCGCCGATGAGGGTCAACGCGTCAGCGACAGACCCACCGCCAGCAGGGTCGCCTGGACGGCCATGGCAATGTAGAGCGGGGTGCGGGAGGGCGTGGCAGCGTGCTGCAGCGTCTGGTCGATGCGCTGCCCGAGCAGTGCGCGCAACGCTGGATCAGGCGCTCCGGGTGCGACGGCAGCGCTCAGCAGCGCGGCTCTGCTGCCATTGCGCCGTCAGGTCGGCCAGCGGCAGGCGGTTCACCGCGAACAAAGAATGGATTCGCTGGCGCGGCTTCGGCATTTGTTGCTGCCCGGAATGTGATCGACTGCGGATTCGCCGCGGCGGGGCTCGGGCGAATGGTGCGGGCTCGACGGGACGCCTGAGGGGGCCCGCCGACCAACTCTCCGACCGCTACGCGCGCGGGCAAGAGTCGATCGGACTGGCGCTGATGCACGGAACGGCCGAACTACCTCTGTCTCCCGAACTGCTTCGCAGTGAATGCCCATGCCATGCGCGAGGCGTCAGGACCCTTCCTGTCGCTGAAGTGCTGGTTGGCCGCACCGCCGCTCCACGCATGCGCCAAGCATTCCACCTCGACGAGCGTGGCCACAGTAGCGCCCTGACGCTTGAAATCGATCACACGCATGGGGTGCCTCTTTCCGCGCTGAACATTCCTGCCGGAGCCCGGAACGGCGCCCGCGGCATTCGCCCAGACCTGCGCTGCAGCGCGTCCATTGCTGGGTGCCACCACGGCGTCCGAATCTCCATGGATTACCAGGAGCGGAGGCCACGCGAGACTTGTCGTGCCCGGGCTCGCAGGAAGCGGCTTCGTCGCTCGCCGACCATGCATGGCGCCTACCGCTGACAGCGGAGAAGAGGCTGTGCCGGGCGGAATTCCGGAGTGCATCGTCACGGCCTTGAATCGCTCCGGGTGGCGCGTGACAACCAGTGCGGCCATGCTCGCGCCCGCTGACAACCCCACGATCCCGATCCGCTCTCTGTCTGCGGAGTAGAGAGTGCACGCCAGGTCGAGCGCTCGCATGATCAAGGTCACCTCGCGGTGTGCGCGGCCCGACTTGGTATCGAACCAGTTCCAACAACCTTGTGGATTCGACAGACGATCCTGCTCCGGGTACAGCACGAGGAATCGTTCGCGCGCAGCCACCACATTCATCCGTGTGCTCGCGGCGAAGGTCTTCGCGTCCTGGTGGCAGCCGTGAAGCATCACCATCAGCGGCAAGCGTTCGCCAAACGTGACGCCCGGCGGACGAAAGAGCCTGAACTGCCGCACACCGGCCGGGCCCATGGCTATGCCGGCGAGCCAGTCGCCGGTGCCGGCTGGAGCCCGTCCCTTTGCCTGCACCGGCTTCAGCGCCTCCTTCATCGAGTGCGTGCCGGCGTGCATTGAGAGGCGCGTCAGCGTCGACAGATTGCGGGTCCAGAGCCCGGCCCATGAAGTTGATCGCTTCACGCTTGCTGCCCCATGTGCGCTACCGCCTTCTCTTTCGCTTCGATGCGGGAGCCTTCGCCATCGCGTCGGCCCAGATGGTGAACATGTCGCTGGCGGTCTTGTTGACGGCAGTGGTCGTTTGACGCTTCGCTTCGGCAGCGATGCGAGCGCGCTCGCTGTTGACCACCGAGTTGGCTCCGCTGAGCCACATGCTCATGAACGGGTTCTTCTTGAGCCAAGGATTGGACATCGATATTCCTTTCTGACAGCCGCACCGCGGCCGTTTCGGTTGTCTCATCTGTTCGGAGTTCGCGGGCCCGAGCGCTGCTGGATCGTCGGCAGGAGTCGCCAGCAATATTGGTTGAGGAGGTGTACGCAACCTGTCGGACTCGAGGCCTTTGTGACGTAGGCAGTCAGGCTGTGTGGTGGTCGTGCGACCGACGTAGGTTGTAGACGACTCGCCGATTTACCTATGATGGCGAACCACAGCAGCGCGCTGGCCGAGCAGGCCTTGAAGCTCTTCGGCGTCCTGTACGACGTCGAGCGGGAGATCAAGGACTTGCCAGCCGATGACCGGTTGCGGATCCGCCAGATCAAAACGCGCCCGGCGGCCGATCTACTGCACGCCTGGCTGACCGCCAACCGTCGGAAGGTGCCCGACGCAACGGCCACCGCCAAGGCGATGGACTACAGCGCTCAAGCGCTGGACAGCACTGACGCGCCTCATCGACGATGCCGACTTGAACACCGACAACAACCGCCTGGAGAACCTGATCCGACCGATTGACGGGTCAGGCGGTGTTCATAGACGGGAAAAGAACGCTGCTGCCACGAAAAGAAGCACTCCACCACCGGCAACCATTGCGACGACGGCCATTGCGCGGCGGACAAGACCGATTCGGCGCCAAACCAGTACGCCGGCGAGACCAAAGCAGCACACTCCAAGCGCCCAAGCAGGCACCACCACAAATGACGTGATCAGCAAGTGTGGATCGCGACCCAGCCGCCAAAGCACGAACAGCACGAGCGACCCCGCTGCCGCGATGAGCCCGCCGAGAATGGCCACGACAATGGCTGCCAAGCGGGGGACGTTGGTTGAGTCGTCGCCATTTCCAATAGTGGTTGGGCCTCGCCTCGACCGAGGGGTCAGGCCGCAGCTTGTGCGCGCGGCGTGTGCATCACGTGGTCTTTTCGCGGAGGCCAAGGTCTCCGGTACGGCGGAAGGCATGCGCCTCATTCGAGCGCACTGACCATGACGTAGTAGCCGTCAGGATCGCGCAGCGCGAACTCTTGAGTGCCGGTGGAGGGGTTCATCTTGGGCCCTTCCTCAAGTTGACCGACAAGGGCCCTGGCGCGTGACAGCGCCTCGCTGAAATCATCGACTCGAAAGAAAAGCAGCAGCCCATTGCCAGGCTCCGCTCGATCGGGGCTGGTCAAGGTTGGGTGATCGTGGGCTCCCCACTTGTGGAGACACAGCAACACCGTTCCGTCCGTGTCGAGGATTTGGCCGAAGTAGTCATGAGCCGGCGCCGATTGCGGTTGACCGAAGAGTGATTGATACCAGGCAAAGCTGTGAGCTACATCAGCAACGCCAATGATCGTCCAGGTGCGCTTCATCGGTTCCCCTTCTAGCCGGCTGGGGCCATTCGACCATGCGGCACGAGCGGCCGCAACCGCCGAAAGCTGTCATCGGCAGATCCGAGTGCCAATCCCGCCGGAACGGCGGATCCCCTCCGGCGTCGCGGCCCACGCGAGGGGCAGCCGGCCCGGAGAGGAATCGAGGGAAGAATCTGCACAATCGAGCCAAGCTCGAACCGGTACGGCGAGAAGCTCGCCGCTGATCCACGTGCCGCGCTGAGCGCGCAGCGTGCCGGCCCCGTCAATACGGGCGTCATGGCCGATGGACTTGCGAGCGCAGCATTCCCGGCGGCACGCCGAACAGGCGCTTGAAGGCGCGGCTGAACGAGGCTTCGGACTCGTAGCCCAGGCGCTGGGCGATGTCCGCGACAGTCGACCTGCCATGACGCAGCCATGCGCCGGCCACGTGCATGCGCCAGTGCGCGAGATAGCGTGCCGGTGACAGGCCCACTGCGGTGGTGAAGCGTTCCGTGAAGACCGAACGCGACAGGCCTGCGATCTTCGCCAACGCCACCACCGACCAGAAATGACCCGGCTGTCGATGGATCGCCGCCAGCGCCCGGCCGATCGGCGCGTCCCGCGCACCCGCCAGCCATCCCTTCAGCTCTCCGGCGTGAGTCTCGGCCCAGCCGCGCACCATGGCGGTCACCACCGCATCGGCGAGCCGCGCCATCATGGTCGCGGCGCCGACACGCTGTGCGGCCACCTCGGCCGCCATCAGGGACAACAGCGTGGGCAGCGCCTGGTCATTCGCGTCGGCACGCCGCAGCACCAGCACCTCGGGCATCAGTTGAGTGAGCGGATGCACGGCCGGCTCGTCGAATTCGAGCGCGCAGCAGACCATCAGCGAACGCGCACCGCCACCACCAGCGCGCATGTTGTGCGTGGTCGGGCCGATCGAATCCTGGTCGAACTCCTCGAGCGGCCGGGCGGGCGTGGTGGGCGCGTCGGCAATCGCGTGGCCCGTGCCTCGCGGCAGCAGTGCCACGTCGCCGGGACCGATCCGGAAGGGCTCCTGCGACGGCAGTCTCAGCCAGCACTCGCCATCGACCACGAAGTGGAAACACACGCCGTCCTGACGCGGGATCTGGACGCCCCACGGCGCCGTCATGTCAGTGCGGCAGTACGACGCGCGCACCAGCCGCAGATCCTGAAGAACGGGGCTCAGCAGATCGAGGTCGGGTCGGGAGGCGCTCATGGGTGGGGAGTTTGCGCCGGGTCACGGCCCGGTTCGCGTGTAGACCGCGCGCGTGGCGAGCGCCTCTGCTTTTCCTGGTGGCGTGAAGTAGAGCTCGATGACGTGGCGGTCCGGGCCTTCGATGCGTATCAGCGTGCGCAT
Source organism: Rhizobacter sp. P2_H3 (assembly GCF_056403355.1). Classification (NCBI taxonomy): domain Bacteria; kingdom Pseudomonadati; phylum Pseudomonadota; class Betaproteobacteria; order Burkholderiales; family Sphaerotilaceae; genus Rhizobacter; species Rhizobacter sp. P2_H3. The sequence goes on from NZ_JBFUFQ010000133.1 coordinate 12,429, forward strand.
CGGGACCGTCTTGCCGACGAAGGCTTCGCCCGCGACGCCTTGGTCGACGAAGCTGCCGAACAGGTCAATGCGTGTCTGCGGCCCCGATCCGGTGCTGCTGGCGTAACGCATCATCCCGGCGTTCGTTTCGTCGATCGTGACCCACTCGTAGCGCGCGGCCATGTTGTCGTAGCCCAGCCAGCCGCGACGCCAGTAGTGCGACTTTGCCAGCGTGCCCTCGGTCGTGTCCTCGAGGTAGCGGCCGCCGGCCACCCATTGGCGACGTGTGACGATGTCGTCGGAGGTGATCGGCGGTGCATCGGCACTCCGGCCGAGGGTCGCGTAGATGCCCATCTGCACGCGCCAGCTGCCCGCCAGGGGCGCGAGCGTGGCGTGGCCCGGGCCCGGCAATCCGCGGCGCACCCATGCGGGCAAGTCGGTGGACGCCGCGACGGACGGCGTGGTGGCGTTCTCCTTGTCCTGGGCTTGCGTGGCTGCGAGCGCCAGGCCGAGCGCCGCGATACCGATGACCGTGGCGCGCATGCGCTTCCAGCAGATTTTCACAGGGTGCCTTTCGTGAACGCCAGCATCCAGTTTGCTCACCGACGCGTCGTCGGGCCATGGCCCTGCGACCGGTTTGCTTGGCCGTTCGTCCTGCGGCGACACACCTGACCGTTCAGCCTGCCGATTTCCCCAGCGCCGTGCTGACAGGCTTCGGGCGCTCGGAACGCAAGACCAGGGACGTGGTGACGGCCCCGTAGCGCGCGACAGAATCGACGATCCGCTCCAGTTGCGATGCCGAGGGGATGACGACCTTCAGGTGGAAGCAGTCCTCACCCGTCAGCCGGTACACCTCGATGACCTCGGGCATCAGCGCAAACTGCTTCAGGCACGACTTGATGTGTTCGTGGGTGGTCCGCACGCGGATGATCGCCATCAAGCCGAGTCCGAGCCGTTCAGGATTGACGGTCGCCCGGTAGCCCTCGATCACGCCTCGCTCCTCCAGGCGTTTGAGGCGTTCCGATGTCGCGGGCTGTGAAAGACCGATACGTCGACCGAGTTCGCTGACGGCGAGCCTTCCATCCTCCTCGAGAAGCGTCACGATCTTGATGTCGGTCGCATCCAGGCTCGCTGGTTGACGTTGGGCCATGGCACCTTGAATCCATCGGTTCGACGATCCATTTTCCGATGCTTTGCCATTCCAGGCCGATGCACCTCGCCGCAGACTGGGCGCATCGGAAACGGAGGCATCGATGGAGAATGTTGTGGTCCTGCCGGGCATCGGTGGGTCAGGCGAGGCGCATTGGCAGAGCTTGTGGGAGCGCGGACAGCCTCAGCTGCGCCGCTTCCAGCCTACGAGCTGGGATCAGCCCACGTTGGATGACTGGGTGTCCGCGCTCGACAGGGCGGTCGCCTCGTCGCCTGCGCCGCCGGTCCTGGTGGCGCACAGCCTGGCATGCCTGCTCGTCGCCCACTGGAGCGCGATCTCGCAGCGGGAGATTGCGGGAGCCTTCCTGGTGGCGGTACCCGACCCGCAGTCGTCCTCGTTCCCACCGGCGGCGGCAGGGTTCGGTGGCGTTCCGGAGGGTGCTTTGCGCTTCCCGAGCCTGATCGTCGCCAGCACGAGCGATCCCTTCAGCACCATCGACTACGCAAAGCATCGCGCACGCCAGTGGGGCAGCCGCCTGGTCGAAGTGGGGCCGCTGGGGCACATCAATGCATCGAGCGGCGTCGGGGCGTGGCCGAAGGGCTGGTCCTTGCTTCAGGAGTTCCTGGCGAAGGACGTGTCGATGGCAAGGAGTGGGAAGGGCTGAACGACAAAGGGCCCGCATCGCTGCGGGCCCCGTCAATACTGGCTCCTCGACCTGGGCTCGAACCAGGGACCTACGGATTAACAGTCCGGCGCTCTACCGACTGAGCTATCGAGGAACTGAGCCTCAGATTATAGACAGAAAAATCACCGGTTCCGGCAGCCGCTTCACAAATCGATCTGAACCGATGCACGGACCGTCCGCGGCGCGAGCGGGTAGAGGTACACGTGCCCGAACTGCAGCGGCGCTTCCTTCCAGGCGCGGCGGTCGCTCAGGTTGTCGATGCCCACCCGCCAGGTCAGCGTGCCGACGCCTGCCACCCGCTGCTCGTAGCGTGCTGCCGCATCGAAGCGCGTCCAGCCGGGGATGGACAGGCTGTTGTCCGGCAGCACCATCCGCTCGCCCTCGTGCACCGCGCCGGCCGAGAGGTTCAGGCCGGTGAGCAGCGGCACGCGCCAGCTCAGGTTCAGCTTCAGCGTGCGATCCGGCACGTTGACCGGGCGCCTGCCGTTCAGCGTCGCATCGCTCGCGACATCCTCGACCCGCGCGTGCAGCCACATCGCCGCGCCTTGCAGCGTCCAGTCGCCTGCCGTCCATGCGCCTTCGGCTTCCAGCCCGCGGTGGCGCTGCTCGCCGTCTTCCTGGTGCGTGCAGGTGCTGCCGTTCGTGTCGTCGGCGCAGTTGCTGCCGACATCCGCGAAGCGCGGGCGCACGATGTCGAACGCCGCCAGGCCCCAGCTCAGGTCCGTCGCGCTGCCCTTCAGGCCCAGCTCCACCTGGCGACTCTTCAACGGCGCGAGTGCCTGCCCGGCATTCGTGTAGCGCGCGCGGTTCGGCGCCACTTCCGATTCGATGCCCTGGCCCCAGCTCGCATACGCCAGCAGGCCCGGCTGCAGCGCGTGGCTCAGCGCGAGCCACGGTGTCGTGAAGCCATCGGTGTACGAGACCGGCTGGCTGCCGTCGGTCGCGATGCTCTCGCGCTTCAGCCGCGTGTGGCGCAGGCCCAGCCAGGCGCTCCAGGTCGGCGTCAGCGTGATCGCGTCGCGCAGGTACAGCTCGGTGTTGCGCTCGTCGCGGTTGGTGTTGGTGCCGGTCAGCGTGGGATCCGCAGGCGTCACCGCGGTGCCGTCGATGTTGCCGGTGCCGACGTAGTTGTACGCCTGGCACTGCAGGCGGCTCCTGAAGCGCGAGAACAGCACGCCGGTCTGCAGCTCGTGCAGCAGCCCGCCGGTCGACAGCGTGCCGCGAACGCCCAGGTCCAGCGCATCGGTGCGGCGGTGCTCGTCGTCGCTGCGGTAGTCGTAGAGGTCGTAGGTGCCGTCGCTGCAGTAGCGGTCGTAGTTGCCTTCGGCGCCGCAGCCGTACGGGAAGGCAAGGCGGTCGTCGCTGACCAGGCGCTGCGTCGCGAAGTGCGCCACGGCGCGCCAGTCGGCCGACAGGCGCTGCTGCCAGYGCAGCGACGCGGTGTCGCCGTCAAGCACCACCGGCTGCGACCAGGGCTGGTTGTTCAGGTTGGTCCGCGGGTCGTAGGCCGATKCATCGGGCACGCGGTTGCCCAGCAGGCTCATCGCCGGCAC
>NZ_JBFUFQ010000134.1:0-15784 GCF_056403355.1 Rhizobacter sp. P2_H3
GCCTCCAGCACCGCGGGCAACCCGGCGACGCGCCTCCAGCACCGCGGGCAACCCGGCGACGCTGTCGATCACGAAATGCGACCCGGCCTGCGCCAGCTTCGCCGCCGCCCGGCGGCGGTGCGCCTGCAGCTCGTCCGGCGCCAGCGCCTGCAGCTCCGCCAGCGTCAGCCCGGTCTCGTTGCCCGACAGCGACAGCCCGACCGTCCACATGCCGGCCGCGAGGCCTTCCTCGATGCCCGGCACCGTGTCGTCGACCTTCACGCAGGCGGCGAGCTCGCCGATGCCGAGCTCGATCACGTTGGCCAGCGCCATCCACGGCCCCGGCCGCCCGCCTGCTTTCAGGTCGTCGGTCGCGACCGCATGGTCCAGCCTCAGGCCCTGCGCGGCGGCGTGCGGCAGCAGCCGGTCCATCACGACGCGCGGGTAGCCGGAGCACGAGCCGAGCTTCAGGCCGCGTGCACGCAGCGCGGTGACGACGTCCAGCGCGCCGGGGATCAGCGTCGAGTACTGCGCGACCCGCTCCACCTGCAGCGGCATGAAGGCGGCGTACAGCGCATCGACGTCGTCGCGGCCCATCGAATGGCCAAAGCGCGCCTGCCAGCGCGCGGCCACGCCGGGCTGCCGGCCGAGCGCCTGGATGTGGTCCCACTTCGCGAGACCCATCGGCACGCGTGCTTCGGCCAGCGTGATCTCGATGCCGAAGCCGGCGAAGGCATCGATCAGCACCTGGGTCGGTGCGAACGAGCCGTGGTCGACCAGCGTGCCGGCCCAGTCGAAGATGACGGCCTGCAGTGGGCCCTGGTAGCGGCGGGTGTGGCGGTAGGGGGCCTGGTTCATGCCGATGCTCCCATCTCGTCGAGCGCATGGCCGATCGCATCGATCGCCTGCCCGATCTCGGCGCGGCCGATCGCGCCGATGCAGCCGACGCGGAAGGTCTCGACCGCCGTCAGCTTGCCCGGGTACAGCACGACGCCGCGTGCCTTCACGCGCTCGTAGAAATCGCTGAAGTTCCAGCCCGGCCCGGCGGGCGCATGCACCGTGACGATGATCGGCGCCTGGATCGCGGCCGGCAGGAAGCTGCGCAGCCCGAGCCGCGCGAGGCCGGCCAGCAGCGCCTCGCAGTTGTCGCGGTAGCGGGCCAGGCGCGCCGGCTGGCCGCCCTCGGTGTCATGTTGGTCGAGCGCGGCGGCCAGCGCGGCGAGCACGTGCGTCGGCGGCGTGTAGCGCCATTGCCCGGTCTTCTGCAGGTAGCGCCACTGGTCGTGCAGGTCGAGCGACAGCGAATGCGCGCGACCCTCGGCCTGCGCCAGCGCGCTCTCGCGCACCAGCGCGAAGCCCATGCCGGGCACGCCTTCGAGGCATTTGTTGCTGCTGGCGATGACCGCGTCGAAGCGCAGCGTGCGCGCCGGCAGCGGCAGCGCGCCGAAGCCGCTCATCGCATCGATGACGAGGCGCCGGCCGGCGCGCTCGACCACGTCGGCCACCGCCTGCAGCGGGTTCAGGATGCCGGTGCTGGTCTCGCAGTGGATCACGCCGACGTGGGTGATGGCTGCGTCGGCGGCGAGGGCGTCGGCGACGCGCGCCGGGTCGACGGCCGCCGCCTCGCCGAAGTCCAGCACCTGCACCGCGCGGCCCATCACCGCGGTCAGCCGCGCCATGCGCTGGCCGTAGGCGCCGTTCACGAGCACCAGCAGCTTGCCGTCGCGCGGCAGCAGCGTGCCGATCGCGGCCTCGACCGCGAAGGTGCCGGAGCCCTGCAATGGAACGCAGACGAACTCGTCGCCGCCATCGATCACGGCCAGCAGCCGGCGGCACACATCCGCGGTCAGCGCGTTGAAGCGGCCGTCCCACGAGCCCCAGTCGGTCAGCATCGCCATCTTCGTGGCCAGGCTGGTCGTCAGCGGGCCGGGGGTCAACAACAAGGGTTCGCGCATCGGAACATCCGGGTGGGAAAGCGAAGGAATCAGGGCTGGCGCCAGGCCTGCGAGCGCCGCCCGAGCCAGGCCGCGAGCGCGTTGATGAGCAGCGTGGCGGCGAGCGAGCTCGCGACGATCAGCGTGGCCATCGCGGCGGCGGCCGCGGTGTCGCCGGCATCGTCCATGCCGAGCACCGCGATCGACGCGAGCGTGGTGTCGGGCGTGTAGAGGAACACCACCGCGCTGACCGTCGTCATGCTGGAGACGAACAGGTAGCGCGCCACGTCGAGCAGCGCGGGCAGGCTGATCGGCAGCGTCACGCGCAGGCAGGCCGTCCACCACGGCCGCTTCAGGCTGCGCGAGACGGCCTCGATCTCGCCGTCGACCTGGCGCAGCGCGGTCACCATCGTCAGGTGCGCCGTCGTGTAGAAGTGGGCGACGCCGGCAGCGACCAGGATCGCGAGGCTGCCGTACAGCGCGCGTAGCGGGTTGCCCGGCGCGTTGAAGAAGAAGATGTAGCCGAGGCCGAGCACCAGGCCCGGCACCGCCATCGGCAGCAGCACCAGCGCGCGGATCAGCGCGGCCGGCGCGCGCGGCGCCGGGGTCTTCAGCGTCAGGTAGGCGGTGATGAAGACGAGCAGCGTGCCGGCCCCCGCGGTCAGCGCCGCCACCGTCACGCTGTTGCCGAAGGCGCCCCAGCCGCCGCCGTCGACGTGGTCGAAGTCGTAGTGCGCGAGCGTCGGCACGAGCTTGTACGGCCACAGCTGGATCAGCGAGGCGGCGATCGCGGTGCCCAGCAGTGCCAGCAGGAACAGCGACACGGCAGCGCACACGGCGCCGAGCACGCCGTCGCGCGCGCGGTTGCGCGCCGGCCGGTACGCGACCGAGCGCCCGCCCATCGCCGCGCCGCCACGGCGCGCGAGCCGCCGCTCGACGGCGAAGCTCAGCAGCGCCGGCAGCAGCAGGATCAACCCGATCACCGCGCCCTTGCCGAAATCCTGCTGCCCGATCACCTGCTTGTAGGCCTCCAGCGCCAGCACCTGCGTCTGGCCGCCGATCACCTTCGGCACGCCGAAATCGGTGACCACCAGCGTGAACACCACCATGCCGGCCGACGCGAGGCCGTAGCGCGCGTTCGGCAGCGTGATCGTCAGGAAGCGCCGCAGCTTGCCGGCGCCCAGCGATTCGGCCGCCTCGTACAGCCGTGCGTCGGCCACCGCGAGCGCGGTCGCCAGCACCAGTAGCGCATGCGGGAAGGTGTAGAACACCTCGCCCATCACGATGCCGATCGGGCCGTAGATCGACGCGCCGCCCAGCCACGACTTCAGCAGCCCCTGGTTGCCGAACAGGTAGACCAGCGAGATCGCCGGCATCAGCGACGGCGCGAGCAGCGGCGACAGCGCGATCAGCCGCCACACCGGCCGCCCCCACAGCCGCGAGCGCGTCAGCGCGAACGCGAAGGCCAGCGCCAGCGGCAGCACGATCGCGGTGGTGGCGAGCGCGATCAGCACGCTGTTCGACAACGCGCTGCGCAGCCGTGCCTCGCCGAGCAGGGCGTTCAGCTGCGCGAGGCCGGTGAAGCTGCCGTCGCGCGCCTGCACCGCCTTGACGAGGATGGCCGCCAGCGGCGCGGCCAGGAACAGCAGGAACACGCCGGCCAGCAGCCACACCAGCAGGGCCGCCACATGCTCGTCGGCGCTGCGCTGCAGGCGCGGGCCGCTCCAGGCCAGGGTGCTCACGGCGTTGCGTTCTCGAACAGCCGCAGCCGCTCGGCCTGCAGCGTCACCGGCACGCGCTGGCCGGGCACCAGCGCATCGAAGCCGGCGTCGTTCGGGCCGACGTCGGCGAGGATCTCGATCTCGCGCGCGGCGCACAGCGACAGGCTGGCGCGGCGCACGCCGCCCATGAAGTCGACGCGGTCGACGCTGGCCATCAGCGTGTTCGCGCCGGGCGTCCAGTGCGGCTGCACGCGCACGTCTTCCGGCCGGCAGAACAGCGTCGCGGCCGACAAGCCCGGCGCGATCGTGTCGGCGCAGGCGATGCGCACGCCGCCGAGCTGGAACGCGCCCTGCGCGTCGCGCTGCACCGGCAGCCAGTTGGCGCGGCCGACGAAATCGGCGACGAAGCGGCTGGCCGGTTGCCGGTACACCTGCTCCGGCGTGCCGACCTGCTCGATGCGGCCCTGGTTCATCACCGCGATGGTGTCGGCGAGCGCGAGCGCTTCTTCCTGGTCGTGCGTGACCATCACGGTGGTGACGCCGAGCTTGCGCTGCAGGCTGCGCAGCTCGCGGCGCAGGTGCTCGCGCACCTGGGCGTCGAGCGCCGACAAGGGTTCGTCGAGCAGCAGCAGGCTGGGCGAGGTGGCGAGCGCGCGGGCCAGCGCGACCCGCTGCTGCTGGCCGCCGGACAGCTGGGCCGGGTAGCGGGCGGCGACGCCGGCCAGCCCGACCAGGTCGAGCAACTCCTGCACGCGGCGCGCGCGGGCGGCGCGATCGGTGCGCAGGCCGTAGCCGATGTTGGCCGCGACATCGAGGTTCGGGAACAGCGCGTACGACTGGAACACGATGCCGTAGTGGCGCGCGGCGGGCGGCAGCCGGCCGATGTCGCGCCCGTCGAGCCACAGCGTGCCGGCGTCCTGCGGTTCCAGCCCGGCGAGGATGCGCAGCAGCGTCGTCTTGCCGCAGCCCGAAGGCCCGAGCAGGCAGACGAACTCGCCGCGGCGCACCGCGAGGTCGATCCCGCCGAGCGCGGTGAAGCGGCCGAAGCGCTTGGCGACGCCGTCGAGGCGCAGCCAGCCGGCACCGGTGTCGAGGGCTGCCGCGGGGCCGGCCGCGGCGAGCAGCGCGCCGGCGTGGAAGGCCTGCGGCTTCATGCGCGCTGCCCCAGCAGCGCCGTGACGCGCGGCAGGAAATGCGCGATCGGCGGCGTCTCGAGCCCCACCACCTTGGCGGCGTCGTCATGGCGGCGCAGCCGGATCGCGCGTTCGGCCTGGTGGTGGCTCTCGAACGCGGCGACCGCGCGCGGGCTCATCGCGCCGCCCTGCAGCGCGAGGCTGTGGCGCGACGCCTCGGACAGCGCGTCCGCATAGCCCGGCTCGACCGCGCACAGGTAGCGCTTGGCCTCCACGTGCAGCCCGATCGGCTCGACCACGTCGGCCGGCAGCCAGGGCCGCAGGAAGGGCAGCACGCGGTGCTGGTGCAGGTCGTCGATGCCGCGCGCGAGCGCGTCGTCGCGCTGGGCGCTCAGCAGGTGGCCGAGGTCGTGCAGCAGGCAGGCGACGACGAGCGCATCGTCGCCGCCCTGCTGCTCGGCCGCCCAGGCGCACTGCAGCGCGTGCTCGGCCTGGCTGATGGCTTCGCCGCCATAGAGCGACGAGCCTTCGCGGGCGAACAGCGCCTCGATCGCGGCGGCGGTCAGCACGCGCTTGTCACTTCTTCGGTTCGGATTTGCCGTCGTAGCGGCGCGTCCATTCGGCGAGGATGCGTTCGCGGTTGGCGGCCGACCATTTCAGATCCTGCTTGATCAGCAGTTGCTCGTAGTTGGCGGGGATCAGCGGGTTCGGCTTCGCGACGCCGGGGTAGGCGACGATCGCGAAATTCTTCTCGTACAGCTCGTTGGCGCCCTTCGAGGCCGACCAGTCGGCCAGCTTGCGTGCGGCCTCGAGGTTCTTCGTGCCCTGCATCACCGCGGTGGCCTCGACGTCCCAGCCCAGGCCGTCCTGCGGGAACACCAGGTCGATCGGCGCGCCTTCTTCCTTCAGCTTGGCGGCGCGGTACTCGAACGCGATGCCGATCGGGAACTCGCCGGCGGCCGCCTGCTTGCAGGGCTTGGAGCCGGAGTGGGTGTACTGCGCGATGTTGTCGTGCAACCGGTCCATGTAGGCCCAGCCGTCCTTCTCGCCGTACATCTTGAGCCAGGCCGTCACGTCGAAGTAGCCGGTGCCGCTGGAGGCCGGGTTCRGCATCACGACCTTGCCGCGGTACTCGGGCTTCAGCAGGTCCTTCCAGGTCTCGGGCTTCTTCAGGCCGATCCTGGCGGCCTCGACGGTGTTGAAGCAGATCGCCGCGCCCCACACGTCCATGCCGACCCAGCTCGGCACCCTGGCATCGTCGACGTAGACCTTGCTGAGCTTCTCGACGCCCTTCGGCGCGTAGGGCTGCAGCATGCCTTCCTTCTCGAGCACCAGCAGCGAGCTGGCGGCCACGCCCATCACCACGTCGGCCTGCGGCGCGGCCTTCTCGGCCAGCAGCCGGGCGGTGATGATGCCGGTGGAGTCGCGCACCCACTTGATCTTCACGCCGGGGTTGTCGGCCTCGAACTGCGCCTGGTAGGCCTTGATCTGGTCGGCCTCGAGCGCGGTGTAGACGGTCAGCGTGGTGTCGGCATGGGCGAGGCCTGCGGCGAGCAGGGCCAGCGCGGCCAGCGGTGAAGCGATGCGGCGAGCGTGCATGGGAACTCCGGGGGTGGACAACCGGAGCGACTGTAGGAACGCGACATGACGTCGTCGTGACGTCTAGATGACCGCGCCGCGGCAGGTGGCTCAGCCCGGCCGTGCGAGCAGCGCCGTCACGATCGCCTGCGTGTACCGGCTCGCGACCTCCGCGATGAAGCGGTTGAAGTCGACGTGCGCCGCATCGTCGGCTCGGTCGGAGATCGTGCGCAGCACCGCGAACGGCACGCCGAAGTCGTGGCACACCTGCGCGACCGCGGCGCCCTCCATCTCGACCGCCAGCGCGTCCGGCAAGCTCGCCTGCAACAGCCGGCTCTCGCCCGCGCTGCTGACGAAACGGTCGCCGCTGAGGATCAGGCCGCGCCGCAGCTGCGGATCGCGCACGCCGAAATCATCCAGGTGGGCGCGCTGCAGATGGGCCAGCGCCGATGCGGCGGCCGCCTGCACCTCGGCCGACAGCGCCGCATCTGCCGCGAAGCGCGACAGCCCGTACAGCGGCACCTCGTGGCGCGGGAACAGCGGTGACGCATCCATGTCGTGCTGCAGCAGCGTGTCGGCCACCACGATGTCGCCGACCTGCGCCGGGCCGAGGCCGCCGGCCACGCCGGTGAACAGCACGCGCTCGACGCCGAACTCGGCCAGCAGCAGCGTCACCGTCGTGGCGGCCGCCACCTTGCCGATGCGCGACAGCACCAGCACCGCGTCGTGCGCGCCGAGCCGGCCGCTCCAGAACTCGCGCCCGGCACGCTGTACGCAGCGCGCGCCGGACAACTCCTGCTGCAAGCCGTGCAGCTCCTGCGCCATGGCGCTGACGATCGCGATGCGTGACATCTTCACATGATGCCTGCCCGGCCTGTTACACGGCGTGGCGGACATGGCGTAACCTCCGTCGCCATTGCGCTCACTGGGAAGAGCAGTTGAACCACTCATGAGGCACACGCATTGACGTTTTCATCTTTCAATCGCCGCTTCGCGCCCTGGCTGTGCGGTGCCGCCCTCGGGTGGTCGGCGGCGGCGTCGGCCCAGTCGCCGGCCTGCGATCAGTTCAAGGAGGCGGTCTCCACGCGCATCCCCCCCGAGGTGCGCGGCGCGCTGGAGACGATACCGGCCGCGACGCCGGTGCCGCCGGGCGCCAAGGTGGTCGGCACCTGCGACGGCGGCGCGTTCAAGATCCTGCACTACCGGCGCGGGCTGACCCCGCAGGGGGCGACTGCGGCCAGCGCACCCGGTGTGACGAACGCGACAAGCCCGGCGAGCGCGGCGAGTRCCGTGGCCGTGGCGCCGCGGGTGGCGGCGCGTGCGTCGGCGCCGGCCGCGGCGGCGTCCCGGCCCGAGCCGGCAAAACCGGTGGCCGCGAAGCTGCCGGATCCCGTGAAGCCGGTGGCTGCGAAGCCGCCGGAGCCTGCCGCCAGCCCGGTCGCGATGGCGCGCCCGGTGACGACGCCGGTGACGCCCGACACGCGCGACGAACCGCTGATGCGCGATCCACCGCCGCTCCCGGAAGGCCCGGGCCTGATCGCGACGACGACCGACACGCTGGTCGAGCACTGGCCCTGGACCCTCGCCGCCATCCTGCTGCCGCTCGTGGCCTGGGGCTGGTCTTGGTTCTCGCACCGCCGGGTCTACGACGCGGCCGGGCTGCCGCGCGGCCCGAAGCTCTGATTCAAGCCTTCAGCGGCCTGCGAGGGCCGGGTAGGTGAAGAGCAGGAAGTGCGTCGCGTTGAGCGCGAAGTGCACCAGCACCGCCGCCTCGATGCGGCGCGTGCGCGCGTACGCCGCCGCATAGCCGAGGCCCGCCAGGCCCGCGAGCAGCGCGTCGACCGGGCCGCCGGCGAGGTGGGCGAGCCCGAACAGCAGCGTCGACAGCGCAACGGCCACGCCCACCGGCAGCCGGCGATGCAGCTGCTCCTGCAGCAGCCCGCGGAACAGCGCCTCCTCGGCGATGCAGGTCAGCAGCAGGTTGGCGAACAGGAACTGGATCGCGAGCACCGGCAGCTTCGGCGCGAAGGCGACCTGATGCACCGACACCGCCAGCGCGAACACCACCACCGCCGTCGCGACGAACGCGAGGCCCGCGGTGGCCAGTGTGTCGCGCCATTCGCGCAGCGTGGTGAGCCGGGGTGCGAAGGCCGCCAGCAACAGCAGGCCGGCCGAGCCCTTGTCGAAGTTCAGGTACTGGGTGAAGGGCAGCGCGTCCGCGGTGAAGCGGATGCCGTCGTACAACTTCGGGTTGCGAAAGCCCGGCACCACGTGAACGAACAGCGCGATCGCAAGCGCCGCGGCCAGCACCATCAGCACGGCACGCAGCCAGCGCGCTTGCGCCCACCGGCTGCCGAAGGCGAAGGCCGCCAGCAGCGCGAGCGCCGCGACCGCGGGTGCCTGCAGCACGCCGCCGGCCCAGGCCGCGGCGATGGCCGCCAGGTGCAGCACCGGCCACAGCGGCAGGCGGCGGCCCGCGACCGGCAGCGGCGGGATCCACACGGCACACAGCGCCGCGCACAGCAGGACGAAGGGGAGGCTCATCGAACGCTCATTGAACGATCAGGCCTCGCTCCAGCGGCGGAACGAAGCACCGGTGCGGGAACGATCGGCGACGGGAGTATCGCGCGATGTTCCCACGACGGCGCCCGTCCTCAGGCCGTCTGCACCGCGTAGTCGGTATAGCCCTTGGCGCCCGGCGTGTAGAAGGTCGAGAAGTCCGGCGCGGTCAGCGGCGCATCCTTCTTCAGGCGCTCGACCAGGTCCGGGTTCGAGATGAACGGCCGGCCGAAGGCGACCAGGTCGGACTGGCCGGACTGCAGCGTCTTCTCGCCGCTCGCGCGGTCGAAGCCGCCGGCCAGGATGAACGGGCCCTTGAAGGCCTCGCGCAGCGCGGCCTTGGTGGCGGCCGGAATCGGGGGCGCGCCCATCGCCGAGTGATCGAGCTCGTGCACGTACAGCAGGCCGATGGCCGACAGTTCCTTCACCAGCGCGACGTACTGCTCGTCGACGCCGTCGAACGGGCCGGTCGCGTTGAACACGCCGTGCGGCGACACGCGGATGCCGACCTTGCCGGCGCCGATGCGGTTCGCCACCGCGCGCACCACTTCGAGCGCGAAGCGGTTGCGGCCGGCCGCGCTGCCGCCGTAGCCGTCGGTGCGCTGGTTGACGTTGCCGTTCAGGAATTGCTCGATCAGGTAGCCGTTGGCGCCATGCAGCTCGACGCCGTCGAAGCCGGCCTCGATCGCAAGCTGGGCCGAGGCGGCGTACTCGGCGACCACGTGGTCGATGTCGGCCTGCGTCATCGCACGCGGCGCGCTGTGCGGCTGCATGCCGTTCGAATCGGTGTACATCTCGCCGGGCAGCACGGCAGCGGTCGGGCCGACCACTTCGGCGCCGGCCGGCAGGTTGGCGGCGTGCGAGACGCGGCCGGTGTGCATCAGCTGGATCACGATCCTGCCGCCCTTGGCGTGCACCGCGTCGGTCACCAGTTTCCAGCCGGCGGCGTGGGCAGCGTTGTACAGGCCCGGGATGCGCGCATAGCCGAGACCGTTCGGCGACGGCGAGGTGCCCTCCGTGATGATCAGCCCGGCGCCGGCGCGCTGGGCGTAGTACTCGGCCATCAATGCGTTTGGCGTGTTGGCCTCGACAGCGCGGCTGCGCGTCATCGGCGACATCACGATGCGGTTGCGCAGCGACAGCGAGCGGAGGGTGGTCGGTTCGAAGAGCATGGGGCTGTCCTTGGGTCTGGCGGAATCGGTCCGGAATTTGTCCGGAAAGGCCCGCATCGTAGGACCGGCGCCAACCGGCTGTCGGCAGTTGTCAGGAGGCCTTTTCAGGCCGAGGCCATTCGTTCGGACGATGCATGCCTTCGTGGTCTGAGGTAGATGCAGGCAGCTGGAACTCGACCGCCTGCCGCCGCCGTTGCTCGTAGCGCGCGATCAGGCCGGGCCGGTCGAGGGCCGCTTCGTCGCCCTGCCAGGCGCCGTGTGCCGCCAGCGCCCCGTGGTGCAGCCGCAGTGCCTGCAGCAACCAGTCGGCGCGAGCCAGCGTCGTCGGCGTGCAGGTCTGCCCCTTCAGGTCGTCGTCGAGGTCGGTGGCGTGTGAGCGCCAGCCCTCGCGCAGGTACAGGTCGGCCAACGGCCCGGCGAGCGCGGCGCGCCACCCGCGGCAGATGCCGTCCAGCCAGTGCAGCACGGTGGCGGTGGCGCCGTCGGCAGCCAGCTGGCTGCGCAGGCGCTCGTACGCGTCGAGTGCGATCGCCTTCTCCATGCGGAAGGCACGCAGCGCGGCGTCTGCACCGAGCCGGCTCTCCAACTGCAGCAGCCAGCCGAACACGTGGCGCGATTCGATGCGCTCGGCCAGGTGGTGCTGCGGCGCGCTCAGGCCGGTGCCGGCGCTGTTGAAATGCCGCAGCGGGTCGAAGCGATACAGGTAGCCGTAGTCGAACAGCCAGACCTGCCGCGCGTCGCGCAACACGTTGCCGGGGCAGAAATCCCATTCGAAGAAGCCGGCGCGCAGCAGCGCGAGGCCGCTGTCGAACAGCTGGCGCAACCCGGTTTCGTCCCAGCCGTCGACCCGCGAGCCGGCGATCCACGGCGACACGATCAGGCCCTGCGTCAGCGAGGCGTAGAGCGTCGGGCTCAGGCCGGGCCGTTGCAACGCGGGCAGGCCGGCCATCTCGGCGCGGCGCTGCACCTCGTTGAGGAACGAGGTCTGGCCGTCGACGCCTTGCACCTTGCAGGCGCTGCGCGCGCGCTTGACGGCCCAGTCGCGGCCGCCGGCGTGCACGCGGAACACCTCGGCGGTGAGGCCGCTGTCGTGCAGCTCGCGCACCGCGGGGTGGCGGGCGTCGAGCCGCATCAGTTCAGCGGGCGGCAGCGGGCAGTCGGCGGCGTGGCCGACCACGAGGTCGCGGCCGGACGCGACCCAGTCGAGCTGGCGCTGGCGCCGCAGCTGTTCGATGTCGGTGTCGGCGTTGGTGGCGTCGGGGGGCAAGGTCGTCATGGCGGGCCGGATTCTGCCGGGTGCGACGCTATAGTCAACGCGCCCTGTCAGCCGCTCGTCTGTATTTCCGATCCGATGTCGAAACCCGCTCCCGAACGTTCGCGACTCACGCTGGCCGATGTGGCCGCGAGCCTGGGCGTGAGCCGCACGACGGTGTCGAACGCGTTCAACCGGCCGGAGCAGTTGTCGAAGGATCTGCGCGAATCCATCCTCGCCCGCTCGCGCGAGCTCGGCTACTACGGGCCCGACACGATGGCCCGCGCGCTGCGGCGGCGCGAACTGCGCGAGGTGGCGGTGGTGTTCCACCACGACCTGCGCTATGCGTTCGGCGACGAGCTGAGCCTCGACTTCCTGCGCGGCGTCACGCGCCAGCTCGACCTGCGCGGGTTGAGCCTGCAGCTGATCCCGAAGCTCGGCCGCCAGCTGCTGCTGCAGGCCGCGTTCCAGACCACGGCCGATGCGCTGATCGTGCATGCCGAGATCGGCCCCGAGGTGGTGCCGCAGGTGCAGGCGGCGCACAAGCCGATCGTGCTGGTCGACACGCAGGTGCCGGGCACGCCGTCGGTCTGCCTCGATGACCGCCAGGGCGCGGCGCTCGCGATGGGGCATGCGCTCGCTGCGCGGCCCGATGCGGTGCTGGTGATCACGTTCCCGCTCGACGACGCCGAGCGTGCGCGGGCGCTCGGTGCGGATCCGGATCGAAGCCCGTTCGTCACGTCGGAGCGGCTGAGCGGCTATGCGCAGGCGGTGCGGGCGCAGGGCTTCGACGAGCGGCGGGTGTTCTGGGCGCCGGTCGACGACAGCGAGCCCGAGGCCGCGGCGGCCCAGGCGGCGCAGGCGATGCGCGAGCGGCTCGCGCCGTACCGCCGGATCGCGCTGGTGGCGATGAGCGACCGCATGGCGCTCGCGGCGCGCAGCGTGATCGTGGACTGGCCCGGCACCACGCTGGTGGCGGCGGTCGGCTTCGACGACATCGCGGCGGCCCGCGCGGCCGGGCTGACGACGATTCGCCAGAACGCGGTCGTGAAGGGCGAGACGGCGGTGCGCATCGTGCTCGACGGGGAGGATTCGGTGCTGCTGCCGCTGGAGCTGATCGTTCGCGACACCTGAGCCCACCTGACGGCTGCTACAGGAGCATCAGGTCCATTCGGGTTTTGCCGATCAAAAATCAAGGGTAAACCCTCTCTTTCTCGATTCAGTTGCCCGCATAAAGTGGCGCCCAACCTGCAGAAGCATCGTATTTGTAGTCAAACTACAACGCTCATGCGGTAGTCCTGAATCCGATCCGCATGACCGACCTCGCCACCGCACCGCGCCACGCACCCGCTGCACCCTCCCATTCCGCCCGCCGGCCGGCGGCCGACCCCGCCGCCTGGTGGCGGGGCGCGGTGATCTACCAGATCTACCCGCGCAGCTTCGCCGACCACAACGGCGACGGCATCGGCGACATCGCCGGCATCATCGACCGGCTGCCCTACGTCGCGAGCCTGGGCGTCGATGCGATCTGGGTCTCGCCGTTCTTCCGCTCCCCGATGAAGGACTTCGGCTACGACATCGCCGACTACCGCGATGTCGACCCGCTGTTCGGCACGCTGGCCGATTTCGACCGGCTGATCGCCCGCACCCACGAGCTCGGCCTGAAGCTGATGATCGACCAGGTGCTGTCGCACACCTCCGACCAGCACGACTGGTTCCGCGAGAGCCGCGCGAGCCGCAGCAACCCGAAGGCCGACTGGTATGTGTGGGCCGACCCGCGGCCCGACGGCACGCCGCCGAACAACTGGCTCAGCGTGTTCGGCGGTTCGGCCTGGCAGTGGGATTCGCGCCGGCGCCAGTACTACTTGCACAACTTCCTCGCGAGCCAGCCCGACCTGAACTTCCACTGCCCCGAGGTGCAGGACCAGGTGCTGGCCGACATCCGCTTCTGGCTCGAGCGCGGCGTCGACGGCTTCCGCTTCGATGCCTGCATCTTCCACTTCCACGACCGGCTGCTGCGCGACAACCCGCCGGCCGAATCGCGCGACACCCGCAGCGTCGGCGAGAGCAACCCGTACGGCATGCAGCGCCACCTGCACGACAAGACGCAGCCGGAGAACCTCGCGTTCCTGCAGCGCGTGCGGCGGCTGCTCGACGGGCACGGCGCCGCCAGCGTCGGCGAGATCGGCGACGACGATTCGCTGAAGACGATGGCCGACTACACCCGCGGCGGCGACAAGCTGCACATGGCCTACAGCTTCAACCTGCTGACCGCCGAGCGCAGTGCCGCCTACATCCGCCAGCAGGTCGAGGACCTCGAGGCGCAGATGCACGACGGCTGGGCCAGCTGGTCGTTCGGCAACCACGACGTGCCGCGCGTGCTGACGCGCTGGGGCGGCCCGGGCGCCGACCTGGCCTACGCGAAGGTCGCGACTGCCATGCTGGTGAGCCTGCGCGGCAGCGTCTGCTGGTGGCAGGGCGACGAGCTCGGGCTGACCGAGGCCGAGATCCCGTTCGAGCAGGTGCAGGACCCGTACGGCCTCGCGTTCTGGCCGGAGTTCAAGGGCCGCGACGGCTGCCGCACGCCGATGCCGTGGGTGCATTCGCAGCCGCACGCCGGCTTCAGCCAGGGTCGCGCGGTGCAGCCGTGGCTGCCGGTGCCGGCCGAGCACGCGGCGCGCGCGGTCGACGTCAACGAGCGCGATCCCGCCTCGCCGCTGAACTTCATGCGCCGGCTGCTGGCCTGGCGGCGGCAGCAGCCGGCGATGGTCAGCGGCGACATCCGCTTCATCGATGCGCCGGAGCCGGTGCTGGCGTTCGTTCGCTCGCCGGAGGCGGGTGTCGAGGGGGCGTCGCTGCTGTGCGTGTTCAACATCGGCAGCGAGCCGGTCACGGTGGATCTCGACGCGCCGGCGACGACGGTCGTCGCGACGCAGCTCGATGCGGCGCTGCAGGGCTCGCGCAGCGGGCGGCGTTTCACGCTGCCGGCGCACGGCCTGTACTTCGGCGAGCTGGCCTGATCGCGAACGCAGCATGGCCCACCTGCAACTGAAGTCGCTGCGCAAGGCGTTCGACGACGTCGTCATCCTGCACGGTGTGGACCTGGAGGTCCGCGATGGCGAGTTCCTGGTGTTCGTCGGTCCGTCGGGCTGCGGCAAGTCGACGCTGCTGCGCTGCATCGCCGGCCTCGAGGACATCACCTCGGGCGAGCTGTACATCGGCGACGAACTCGTCAACGACGTGCCGCCGGCCAAGCGCGGCATCGCGATGGTGTTCCAGAGCTACGCGCTCTACCCGCACATGACGGTGGCCGAGAACATGGCGTTCGGGCTGCGTCTCGCCGGCTACTCCAAGGACGAGATGCGCGCCGCGGTGAGCCGCGCGGCGCAGGTGCTGCAGATCGAGCACCTGCTGGAGCGCAAGCCGAAGGCCTTGTCCGGYGGCCAGCGCCAGCGCGTGGCCATCGGCCGCGCGATCGTGCGCAAGCCGGGCGTGTTCCTGTTCGACGARCCGCTGTCGAACCTGGATGCMGCGCTGCGCGTGCAGATGCGCGTGGAACTCTCGCGCCTGCACCAGGAACTGAAGACCACGATGGTCTACGTGACGCACGACCAGGTGGAGGCGATGACGCTGGCCCACCGCATCGTCGTGCTCAACGCGGGCCGCATCGAGCAGGTCGGTACGCCTATGGAGCTGTACCACCGGCCGGTGAACCGCTTCGTCGCCGGCTTCATCGGCTCGCCGAAGATGAACTTCATCGAAGGCAGGTTGCTGGGCGCGGACGACGGCCTGGCCCGCATCGCGCTGGCCGACGGCTCGACCGCGACGGTGCAGGCCGACGCCGCGTCGCTGGCCGCCGGCGCCAAGGTCACCCTGGGCCTGCGCCCCGAGCACGTCGACGCTGCCGGCACGCCCACCCCGCAGGCGATGCGTGCGCACGTGCAGCTGGCCGAGCACCTGGGCGACATCACCTACCTGCACGTGACCTTGACCGGCGCCACCGAGGCGATGACGATCCGCACCGCGCCGGAGAACCCGCTGAAGACGGGCGACACCGCGTACCTGAGTTTCCCGCCGCAGCGTGGCTTCCTGTTCGACGAGCAGGGGCGCACGCTCTTTTCATCACCACAACACACACCACCCGGAGACACACGATGAACACCAAGCGACATCACCTGAAGCTGCTTGCCGGCGCCGCGATCCTGGCACTGGCCGGCACCGCCCTGCCTTTGGTCAGCCACGCCGCCGAGCCCGGCAAGCTGCTGATCTGGATCAACGGCGACAAGGGCTACAACGGCCTGGCCAAGGTGGGCGAGGAGTTCACCGCCAAGACGGGGGTGCAGGTGGTGGTGGAGCACCCGGAGGACGCACCGAACAAGTTCCAGCAGGCCGCCGCGGCCGGCAAGGGCCCGGACATCTGGATCTGGCCGCACGACCGCATCGGCGAGTGGATCGC
>NZ_JBFUFQ010000135.1:0-15752 GCF_056403355.1 Rhizobacter sp. P2_H3
CGGTACCAGGTGGTCACGCCCAGCAGCAGCGACAGCAGCAGCCCCGGCAGCACGCCGGCGATGAACAGGTCGCCGACCGACGCGGTGGCCACCGGCTGGCCGTCCGGCCCGGTCGCGTTCATGCCGTTGGTCGCGATCGAAAAGATCACCAGGTTGATCGACGGCGGAAACAGGATGCCCAACGCGCCCGAGGTGGTGATCACGCCGGCCGAGAAGCGCTTGGGGTAGCCGGCCTTCTGCATCGCCGGCAGCAGGATGGTGCCGACCGCGACCACGGTGGCGACCGACGAGCCCGAGATCGCCGCGAACAGCGCACAGGCCAGCACGCCGGCCAGCCCCAGCCCGCCGTAGAAGTGCCCGACCATCGTCGACGCGAAGTGGATCATCCGCCGCGCCGCGCCGCCGTTGGTCAGGAAGTTGCCGGCCAGGATGAAGAACGGGATCGCCATGATCTCGAACTTCTCGAGGCCCGAGAACAGCTTGAGCCCGATCGACGCGATCGGCTCGTTCGTCATGCCGAAGAAGAAGCCCAGCACCGTGAGGCCGAGCGCGATGGAGACCGGCATGCCGGTCAGCATCAGCAGCACCAGCAGGCCGAAGATGATCAATGCATTCATGCTGCGGCCTCCGCCTCGTCCAGACCTTCCACATGAGCGACCTCATGGTGCGGCAGCTCGCCGCGCCGCCAGAAGGCCCACATCACCTGCAGGAAGCGGAAACACATCAGGTACGACGCCAGCAGGATGCAGGCGTACGGGATCCAGGTCGGCACCTCGAGGTCGGGCGAGGTCGGGCCCTCGGGCACGTCGCCGACATCCCAGCCGAAAGTGCTGAAGAGGGCGTGGTGGAAGCCGTTGTCCCAGACGAACACCGCGCCCATCGTGCCCACCACCGCGGTGAAGACCACGCCGCCGAGCAAGCCGACCAGCGTCAGCCAGCGCGCCTGCGCCGGCGGCAGCGCACGCACCAGCGTGTCGACGCCGACGTGCGTGCCGTGGCGCACGCCGTAGGCCGCGCCGAACTTCGCCATCCACACGAACATGTAGATGCACAGCTCCTGGGCCCAGCTCAGGTTCAGGCCGAGCAGGAAATCCTGCACCGGCTGCAGCACGGCCGGGTAGTGCGCGGCGGCCGCATAGCGGTGCACCACGGCAACGAAGATCAGCAGCGTCGCCGCGCCCATCAGGGCGGCGATCAGCCATTCCTCGAGGTGATCGAGGAAGCGGTTCACGGACCGCAGCACCGGCGCGACCATGGCGCCGCCCTACTTCGCGGGCACGAAGCCGGCCGCCTTGTAGACCGCGTCGATCGTCGACTGGCCCACGCGCGACGCCATCTCCTTGTGCACCGGCATCAGCGCCTTCTTCCACTCGTCGAGCTCGGCGGCCGTCGGCGTGTAGATGGTGGTCTTGCCGCTCGCGCGCATCTTCTCGAGGTCGTCGATGTTCTCCTTGGTCGCCATGTCGTTGGCGAACGCGGTTGCCTCCTTCAGCGCGCCTTCGAGAATCGTGCGGATGTCGGCCGGCAGGCCGTCCCAGAACTTCTTGTTGACGATCACCGCATAGGCCAGGTGGCCGTGGTTCGAGATCGTCGTGTGCTTCTGCACCTCGTAGGTCTTCTGCGTGTAGAAGTTCGACGGCACGCCTTCGCAGCCGTCGACCACGCCGGACTGCAGCGCCTGGTACAGCTCGCTGAAGGCCATCACCTGCGGCACCGCGCCGAGCGCACGCATCTCGGCATCGAGCACCTTCGAGCTCTGGATGCGCATCTTCAGGCCCCTGAAGTCCGCCACCTTGTGCAGCGGCTTGTTGGCACTCATGATGTGGAAGCCGTTGTCCCAGTACGCGAGGCCCTTGACGCCCTTCGGCTCGAGCTTCTTGAACAGGTCGGCGCCGACCGGCCCTTCGGTGACGGCGCGGAACGCCGCCTGGTCCTTGAAGATGAACGGCAGGTCGAAGACCTCGAATTCCTTGACGCCCAGCGGGCCGAACTTGGCGAGCGACGGCGCGAGCATCTGCACCGAGCCGAGCTGCAGCGCCTCCATCTCTTCCTTGTCCTTGTAGAGCTGGCTGTTCGGGTAGACATCCACCTTCACGCGGCCGCCGCTGCGCTGCTCGGCCAGTTCCTTGAAGCGCTGCGCGCCGTTGCCCTTGGGCGTGTCGGGGGCGACGACGTGGCTGAACTTGATGACGATGGGCGCCTGCGCGAAGGTCTTCGGGGCGGCCACGGCCAATGCGGCGGCGGCGAGCGCACTGCGGCGCGTCATGGTTTGCGTCATGTCTTGTCTCCGGGTGGTCTGTCCTGCGGCGGGATTCTGGTCGGCGGCCCGGAGCGCGGGAAGTTGTGGAGTTCCACATTTCGGCACCACCAGGCGCACGCGGTTCGCCCGCCCACGCGTCCACGAACCTAGACTTCGCGCCATGCCCGCACCGGCCGATCCGCCCCGCCACCCTGCCCTCGCGCTGCCGCCGCGCCCGCCGGCGCGGCGCGGGCTGTGGGCGCTGCCGCTGCTGCTGTCGCTGGTCTTCGTGGCCGGCGTGCTGCTGTGGCTGCGCGCCACCGAGCAGGCCGACCTGGAAGAGCAGCGCACCGCGATGGTCTCCGACGCGCTGTCGCTGGAGACGCAGGCGAGCGCGCGCATCGAGCGCGAGACGCTGCTGTTGAAGGATGTCGCGACGCGGCTGGATCACCGCGCCGCCGACCCGCAGGCGCTCGCGACGCTGCCCGAGGCGCAGCAGGGCCTGCACCGCTTCTGGATCAGCCTGACCTGGCTGGACCGCAGCAACCGGCTGGTCGCTCAACTGCCCGATGTCCCCGACGGCGCGCGCAGCGGCCCCGGCCTGTCGGCCCACCTGTCGGCGCCGCTCGCCTCCGGCGGCACGCTGGTGGCGCGCTACTCGCCTGGCGAGATGCTGCGCCAGACGGTGCCGTGGTGGCTGGCCCGCACGTACGACGTGCGGCTGCTCGACGGCTTCGATGCGGTGATCGCGTCGACCACCGAGGACCGGCCGCTGGAGGGCCGCCAGAGCTGGCGCATCAGCATGGCGCCGGCGCTGGCCGACAGCTGGCTGGAGCTGACCGCGCGCGACGTGGTGCCGCCGTGGTACCACGGCCTGCCGGTCGCGATGGTGGCGGGTTTCGTCGCGCTGATCGCTGCCATCACCTGGATGCTGCGGCGGCAGATGCACGGCGTGTCGCGCGCCGAGGCGGCGTGGCGCACCGAGGCCGCGTGGCGCCAGGCGATGGAGGATTCGCTGACGGTGGGGCTGCGCGCCCGCGACCTCGACGGCCGGCTCGTCTACGTGAACCGCACGCTCGCCGACATGGTGGGCTACGAGCCGCACGAGCTGGTCGGGCTGCTGCCGCCGATGCCGTACTGGCCGGCCGACTCGCACGAGGAGATCATGCAGCGGCACCTGCGCAACATGGCCGGCCAGGCGCCGCGCGAAGGCTACGAGGCGCGCTGGCGGCACCGCGACGGACGCCTGTTCGACGTGATGGTGTTCGAGGCGCCGCTGGTGGACGCACGCGGCGGGCACATCGGCTGGATGGGCTCGATCCTCGACATGACCGAGCGGCGCCGGCTCGAGGAACGCGAGCGCCGGCAGACCGAGACGATGGCCCACCATGCGCGGCTGACGATGCTGGGCGAGGTGGCCTCGACGCTGGCGCACGAGCTGAACCAGCCGCTGACGGCGATCGCGAGCTACAACGCCGGCGTGATGAACTCGATGCACAAGCTGCCCTCGCCCGACCCGGTGGTGATGCGGGCGCTGAAGCGGCTGGGCGAGCAGGCCGCCCATGCCGGCGCGATCGTGCAGCGCATCCGCGAGTTCCTGACGCGGCGCGAGCCGCGGCTGGAGCCGTGTACGCTGAACACGGTGATCGAGGGCGGCGTCGCGCTGCTGCGCCGCGAGCTGCAGCGCCAGCAGGTGCAGGTGGTGCTGCAGCTCGATGCGGCGCTGCCGGTGATCGTGGCCGATGCGGTGCTGATCGAGCAGGTGGTGATCAACCTGGTGCGCAATGCCGGCGATGCGCTGGCCCACCAGGCGGGCGAGCGGCGCATCGTCGCCGCCAGTTCGCTGAGCGCCGACGGCCGCTTCGTGCGCATCGACGTGCGCGACAACGGCCCGGGCCTGGGCGGGCTCGGCATCGAGGCGCTGTGCGCGCCGTTCTTCTCGACCAAGGCAGAGGGCATGGGCATGGGTCTCGCGATCTGCCGCTCGATCATCGAGGCGCACCAGGGCATGTTCGATGCCGCCGACGCGGTGGGCGGCGGTGCGGTGTTCACGTTGACGCTGCCGGTGGACCTGGCGGTGTCGGACCTTTCCGCGGAGGACGACGAATGAACGAACCCCGACCCGGGCCCGGACCCGTTCCCCCTGCCGGCGTCGTCTACCTGGTCGACGACGAGGCGGTGGTGCTGGATGCGCTGGGCTTCCTGCTGGCGTCGCACGGCCTGGACGTGCGGCCGCACGGCAGCGGGCCGGCGCTGCTGGCGACCGTCGATGCCACGCCGCGCCCGCTGCCGGGCGTGTTCCTGCTCGACATCCGGATGGAGCCGATGTCCGGCCCGCGGCTGCACGACGAGCTGATCGCGCGCGGGCTGCGCAACCCGGTGCTGTTCCTGAGCGGGCATGGCGACATCCCGATGGCGGTCGAGGCGTTGAAGAAGGGAGCGTTCGATTTCCTCGAGAAGCCGTATGTCGACAACGCGCTGGCCGACCGGGTGGCGCAGGCGCTGGCGGTCGATGCCGCGATGCAGCGCCAGGGCGCGCAGGTGGCCGAGCGGCAGGCGCGGCTGTCGAGCCTGACCGAGCGCGAGCACGAGGTGATGCTGCGCGTGGCGGCCGGCAAGCTGAACAAGGTGATCGCCGACGAGCTGCATGTGTCGGTGCGGACGGTGGAGGTGCACCGGGCGCGGGTGTACGCGAAGCTGGGCGTGCGCTCGGCGGCGGAGGTGGCCACGGTGCTCGCGGCGCCGTCGGCCTGATCGAATCGTTTGGCCGTACATTTCAGCCCATGCCCAGTGTCAACATCAATCCGGTGGTCCGGGCCTTGTTGAGCGACCCGCAGAAGCGCCAGGAGTATCGGCGCCAGCTGATCGCCAGCCGTCCGCAGCAGGACGAAGGCCGCAGGATCGAGCTTGAAGACGCGACCGGCAAGGTCGTGCACCTGAGGGTGCTTCCCGCGACGCCGCCGGCCGTCCCGAAACCTTGAACGTCGCGTTCCAGGCCTTCCTGCTGCTGCTGATCTACCTGCCGGGCGCGATCTTCGTGCTGGCGGTGACCGGCAAGATCCGCGACAACGGCGAGATCCCGGTGATCTCCGGCTCGATGACCGGCCATGCGATTGCCGCGGTGCTGGTGTCGGCGCTGCTGCACACGGGGTGGCTGCTGGCGATCCACACGTGGCAGCTGCTCGGCGGCTGTGCCTGCCAGCCGGCGGCGCGCGACTTCTTCGCGCTGCTGACGCTGAACAACGCGACGGCGCCGTACCTCGCGGCCGAAGCGGCGATCGGCGGCGCGCTGTGGTTCAACGCGGTGTACTTCATCAGCATCTTCACGCTGCCGCTGGTGGCGGGCCTGGCGATCAACACCGCGATCGAGCGCCGCGGGCTGGACATCCGCCACCGTTTCCTGCGCTTCAAGCCGCCCTGGCACTACATCCTGACCGGCGAGAACCGCTCGAACCGGGACGGGCGCACGGTGGTGGTCGACGTGCTGGTGCAGGTCGGCGATACGCCGGTGCTGTACAGCGGGATCCTGAGCTACTTCTCGTTCGACGAGAAGACCAAGGCGCCGGATGCGCTGGTGCTGGCCTCGGCGTTCCGCGGCGTGGTGCCCGACTTCGCCGGCACGGCCGAGCCGGAGTTCCTGACGCCGATCCCGGGTGACACCTTTGCGGTGAAGTTCAGCGAGATCAAGAACATCAACATCCAGTACGTGGATCTGGTGGACGCGTAGCCGGGCGACAGCCCAGACTCAACCCCCACTTGTTCGCTTGTCACCTCCCCGCACGCGCCTTTGCCGCACCCTACTCGACAGCCTTCACCATGTCCTCGACGACCTTCTTCGCATCCCCGAAGACCATCATCGTCTTGTCCATGTAGAACAGCTCGTTGTCCAGCCCCGCGTACCCGGCCGCCATCGACCGCTTGTTGACGATGACCGTCTTGGCCTTGTACGCCTCGAGGATCGGCATCCCGTAGATCGGGCTGCCCTTGATGTGCGCCGCAGGATTCACCACGTCATTCGCACCCAGGATGATCGCGACGTCGGCCTGGCCGAACTCGCCGTTGATGTCCTCCATCTCGAACACCTGGTCGTACGGCACCTCGGCCTCGGCCAGCAGCACGTTCATGTGCCCCGGCATGCGCCCGGCCACCGGGTGGATCGCGTACTTCACCGTGATGCCCTTGGCCGTCAGCTTGGCCGCCAGCTCCTTCACCGCATGTTGCGCGCGTGCCACCGCCAGCCCGTAGCCCGGCACGATCACCACCGTCTCGGCATTGCCGAGCACGAAGGCCGCGTCGTCGGCGCTGCCGCTCTTCACGTTGCGCTGCGCCTGCGCACCGGCTACCGCGGTGCCCGCCTCGCCGCCGAAGCCGCCCAGGATCACGTTGAAGAACGAGCGGTTCATCGCCTTGCACATGATGTAGCTCAGGATCGCCCCCGAGCTGCCCACCAGTGAGCCGGCGATGATCAGCATGCTGTTGTTCAGGCTGAAGCCGATGCCCGCCGCCGCCCAGCCGGAGTAGCTGTTCAGCATCGACACCACCACCGGCATGTCGGCCCCGCCGATCGGGATGATGATCAGCACACCCATCACGAAGGCCAGCGCCAGCATGCCGAAGAAGGCCGGCCAGCTCTCGGTGAACATGAACACCAGGCCCAGCCCGACGGTCGCGAGACCCAGCACCAGGTTCAGCACATGCTGCCCCGCGAACTGCACCGGCGCGCCCTGGAACAGCCGGAACTTGTACTTGCCCGACAGCTTGCCGAACGCGATCACCGAGCCGCTGAACGTGACGGCCCCGATCGCCGCGCCGAGGAACAGCTCCAGCCGGTTGCCGGTGGGGATCGGGTCGCCCTTCGCAGCGATGCTGAACGCGTGAGGCTCGGCCACCGCCGCCACCGCGATGAACACCGCGGCCAGGCCGATCATGCTGTGCATGAAGGCGACCAGCTCCGGCATCTTGGTCATCTCGACGCGCTTGGCCATCACCGCGCCGGCCGTGCCGCCGACCAGCAGGCCGAGCAGTACCCAGCCAAGGCCGAGCGCGTTGCCGTCGGCCAGCTTGACGATCAGCGCCGCCGTCGTCAGCGCCGCGATCGCCATGCCGGTCATGCCGAACAGGTTGCCGCGGATCGACGTGGTCGGGTGCGACAGGCCCTTCAAGGCCTGGATGAAGAAGACGCTCGCCACCAGGTACAGCAGCGTCACGAGGTTCATGCTCATTGCGAGCCCTCCTTCGGCGCGGCGATCGCCTTCTTCTCCTTCTTGCGGAACATCTCCAGCATGCGCCGCGTCACGAGGAAGCCGCCGAACACGTTGACGGCCGCCAGCGCGACCGCCAGCACGCCCATCGTCTTGCCCAGCGGCGTCTCGGTGAGCGCCGCGGCGAGCATCGCACCGACGATCACGATCGCCGAGATCGCGTTCGTCACCGCCATCAGCGGCGTGTGCAGCGCCGGCGTGACGGTCCACACGACGTGGTAGCCGACGTAGATCGCCAGCACGAAGATGATCAGGTTGGTCAGGGTATGGCTCACGGGATCCATCGTCGTGCTCCTTATTTGCGGGTGACTTGGCCACCCTGGCTGACCAGGCAGGCCACGACGATGTCGTCGTCCATCGGCACGTGGAACGTGCCCTCCTTCGTCAGCACGAGCTTCAGGAAGTCGAGCACGTTGCGCGCATACAGCGCGCTCGCGTCGGCCGCCACCAGCGCCGGCAGGTTGGTCTCGCCGACCAGCGTGACGCCGTGCTTGACCACGATCTTCCCGGCCTCGGTCAGCGGGCAGTTGCCGCCCTGCGCGGCCGCGAGGTCGACGATCACCGAGCCCGGCTTCATCGCCTTCACCATCTCCTCGGTCACCAGCACCGGCGCGGCGCGGCCCGGGATCAGCGCGGTGGTCACGACGATGTCGGCGGCCGCGACGCGCTTGGCCACCTCGACCTTCTGCCGGTCCAGCCAGCTCTGCGGCATCGGCCGCGCGTAGCCGCCCACGCCCTCGGCCGCTTCCTTCTCTTCCGCCGTCTCGTACGGCACGTCGATGAACTTCGCGCCCAGCGACTCGACCTGCTCCTTCACCGAGGGCCGCACGTCGCTCGCCTCGATCACCGCCCCCAGGCGCTTCGCGGTCGCGATCGCCTGCAGCCCGGCCACGCCGACGCCGAGGATCACGACGCGCGCCGCCTTCACGGTGCCGGCCGCCGTCATCAGCATCGGGAAGATGCGCTGGTAGCGGTCGGCCGCGATCATGATCGCCTTGTAGCCGGCCAGGTTGGCCTGCGACGACAGCACGTCCATGCTCTGCGCCCGCGTGGTGCGCGGCGCGGCCTCGAGCGCGAAGCTGGTCAGCCCGGCCTCGGCCAGCCGCTGCAGGCCCTGGCGGTCGAACGGGTTCAGCATGCCGACCAGCGCGGTGCCGGTCTTCAGCAGCGGCAACTCGTCCACCGACGGCGCGCGCACCTTCAGCACCAGCTCGGCGCCGAAGGCCCCGGCCCGGTCGACGATCTCGGCACCGGCCGCCGCATAGGCCTCGTCGGTGACGCTGGCGGCGATGCCGGCCCCCGACTGCACGCGCAGCACATGGCCCTGCGCCTTGAGCTTCTTGACCGTCTCCGGGGTCGCGGCGACGCGCGTTTCCCCAGCCGCTGTTTCCAGCGGGACCCCTATCAGCATGGCGGACTCCTCGGGTGCGTTGTTGTGTCGGACGTTGTGCGTGTAACTGGCGCGAGAGCTTACACAAAGCTTTCGCACCCACAACCGGCACACGCCCTCACGCGATGCAGGGCCACAACACCCGCCCTTAAAATCGGCCGGATGTCCTCCCGTTGGAAACCCAGCGTCACCGTTGCCGCGATCGTCGAACACCTGGGCCGGTTCCTGCTGGTGGAGGAGCACACGTCCGACGGGCTGTGCCTGAACAACCCCGCCGGCCACCTCGATCCGGGCGAGTCGCCGCTGCAGGGCGTGGTGCGCGAGGCGCTCGAAGAGACCGCCCGCGCGTTCGTGCCGACCGGCATCGTCGGCATCTACCTGTCGCGCTCGCAACGCCCCGGCACGGAGCGCGTCGTCGGGCGCGACACCACCTACCTGCGCATCGCGTTCCGCGGCACGGTCGGCGAGCCCGACCTGACGCGCACGCTCGACACCGGCATCGTGCGCGCGCTGTGGATGACGCCCGACGAAATCCGCGCGAGCGTGCACCGGCACCGCAGCCCGCTGCTGCTGCGCTGCGTCGACGACCACCTGGCGGGCGTGAACCACCCGCTGTCCCTCATCACGACCGACGAGTCGGTCTTTGCGGTCCCTCCGAAGTGAAGAAGCAACGCATCGTCGTCGGCCTGTCCGGCGGTGTCGATTCCGCCGTCAGTGCCCACCTGCTGAAGCAGCAGGGGCACGAGGTCATCGGCATCTTCATGAAGAACTGGGAAGACGATGACGACGACGCGTACTGCTCGACGCGCCAGGATTTCCTCGATGCCGCGAGCGTGGCCGACGTGCTCGGCATCGAGATCGAGCATGTGAACTTCGCGGCCGACTACAAGGACCGGGTGTTCGCCGAGTTCCTGCGCGAGTACCAGGCCGGCCGCACGCCGAACCCCGACGTGCTGTGCAACGCCGAGATCAAGTTCAAGGCTTTCCTCGACCATGCGATGCGCCTGGGCGCCGAGAAGATCGCGACAGGCCACTATGCCCGGGTGCGCGAGCGCGACGGCCGCTTCGAGCTGCTGAAGGGGCTCGATCCGCTGAAGGACCAGAGCTATTTCCTGCACCGGCTGAACCAGGCGCAGCTGGGCAAGACGCTGTTCCCGGTCGGCGAGCTGCCGAAGACCGAGGTGCGCCGCATCGCGGCCGAGATCGGCCTGCCGAACGCCGCCAAGAAGGACTCGACCGGCATCTGCTTCATCGGCGAACGGCCGTTCCGCGAGTTCCTGAACCGCTACCTGTCGAACCAGCCGGGGCCCATCAAGGACGACCGCGGCCGGGTGATCGGCGAGCACGTCGGGCTGTCGTTCTACACACTCGGGCAGCGCAAGGGCATCGGCATCGGCGGGTTGAAGGACAAGGGCGCCGTGCGCGGCGGCAGCGAGCACGCGCCGTGGTTCGTCGCCCGCAAGGACATGGCGGCCAACACGCTCTACGCCGTTCAGGGCCATGACCACCCGTGGCTGCAATCGCATGCGCTGACGGCGGACGACGCGAGCTGGGTGGCCGGCGTGGCGCCGGCGCCGGGCGGCATGGCGGCCAAGACGCGCTACCGCCAGGCCGATGCGGGCTGCGCGCTCGATGGCGGCAGCGCAGCGGCGTTCAGCCTGAACTTCGGCACCGCGCAATGGGCGGTGACGCCCGGGCAATCAGCGGTGCTGTACGACGGCGAGGTCTGCCTGGGCGGTGGCGTGATCGCGAGCGCCACCTGAGCCGCCGTCACCTGGGCTTGGCCAGGTCCATCGTCCAGTAGCGGCTGTACGCGGCACCGGCCGCGCCGGGCACGCAGGCCACGCCGACCTGCGTGAAGTTCTTGCTCATCAGGTTGGCGCAGTGGCCGGGGCTGTTCTGCCAGCTGGTCATCACGCTGTCGATGCTGTTCTGGCCGGCGGCGATGTTCTCGCCGATCGCGCTCCAGGTGTAGCCGGTCGCGGTGATGCGTTGCGAGAAAATGCGGCCGTCCTGGCTGTCGTGCGAGAAGTAGTTCTTCGTCGCCATGTCCTGCGAGTGCCCCACGGCCGCCTGCGTCAGCTTGTCGTTCCAGGTGAGCGCCGGCGCCGCCGTGAAATTGCCCTCCGAGCCACAGCTCTGCGCGCTGGCACGGAAGGCGTTGATGCGCGCCAGCATCTGCGCGTTGAAATCGGCGATGTCGCAGGTGCCGGAAGCCGCTGGCGCTGGCGCGGGGGCCGGCGTGCCGGCGTCGGCCGTGCCGGAATCGCTGCTGCCGCCGCAGGCGGCGAGGAACATCAGCCAGGGTGCCACCAGGCGGGCACGTCGTGAGGAGGTCGACAAGATCTATATCCGAAGCCGGGGATTCCACAGCCTAAACGCCTGGGGACCAAGCGACACATCCAAAACGTAAGCGATTGCTGACCCCGCTCATGCACGGGTCCGAAACGTGATGCACCGCACGCCGAGGCCGCAGCGGCTTCAGTCGGTCGGCGGCTCGCCGATATCCGAAGGCAGTGCGGCTTGTGCCGCACCGATCCCTCATCGACCCCGACCTCCAACCCACCATGCGTCTGCGCCTTCAGTCCCTGACCCGACACGGCCTCTGTGCCCTGGCGCTGTCGCTGGCCGCCGCCGCCCAGGGGGCCGCCGTCAGCGTCGCGGTGGCCGATCCGGCCGGCCGCCCGCTGGTCGACGCAGTGGTGATGCTGGACCCCGCCAGCGGCAAGCTGCCGGTCAAGCCGATGGCCGGCGTCGAGATCTCGCAGAGCAAGCGCCAGTTCAACCCGTCGGTGACGGTCGTCACCGTCGGCACGCCGGTCACCTTCCCGAACTTCGATACCGTGCGGCACCACGTCTATTCGTTCTCACCGGTCAAGACCTTCGAGCTGAAGCTCTACGCCGGCGTGCCGGCAGCGCCGGTGGTGTTCGACCAGCCCGGCGCCGCGGTGCTCGGCTGCAACATCCATGACCGGATGAGCGCCTGGGTGGTCGTCGTCGACACGCCGCACCACGCCCGCACCGGCACCGACGGCCGCGCCCGCATCGACGGCATCGCGCCCGGCAGCTACCGGCTGCGCGCCTGGCATGCCGGCGTCGTGCCCGGCCAGGAGCCGGCACCGCAACCGCTCGCGATCGGCGAGGCCGATGCGCAGGCCGCCATCCAGCTGCCGGTCGCCGCGGGGAGCGCGCCATGACGGGGCCGACCGCACGCGAGCTGCTGCACCCGCGCCACTGGCCGCGCTGGATCGCCAGCTCGCTGGGCACGCGCATCGTCGTGCTGTTCCTCGGGCTGCTGCTGCTCGTGCAGGCCGCGAGCTTCCTCGCGATCCGCGCCAGCATCGACCGCAACGCGCGCGCCGCCATCAATGACGAACTGCTGGTCGGCGAACGCGTGCTGACCCGCGTGCTCGACCAGAACGCGCAGAAGCTCGCCGAAGGCGCGAGCCTGCTGGCGGCCGACTACGGCTTCCGCGCCGCCGTCAGCAGCAACGATGCCGACACCATCGCGTCGGTGCTCGCCAACCACGGCGAGCGCATCGGCGCCACCGTCACCGCGCTGCTCGACACCGAGTTCCGGCTGCGCGCCGCCGCCCAGCCCGGCCTGCAGGAGCTGCTGCCGGTCACGCAGCGGCTGGCCGCGCGGGCGCTCGCCTCCAAGCGCGCCAGCGAGATCGTCGTGCTCGGCCATCGCCCGTTCCAGCTGGTGATGGTGCCGATGCGCGCACCGGTGGTGGTCGGCTGGGTGCTGATGGGCTTCCCGATCGACCAGCGGCTGGTCGACGACATGCATGCGCTGTCGTCGCTGCAGGTCAGCCTGCAGGTGCGCAGCGATGCGAGCTCGACATGGACCACCGCCGTCTCGACGCTGCCGCTGGCCACGCGCGGGCAGCTGGAGAAGCAGGCCGCGCTGGCGCTCGAGCAGGTGAACGGCGGCCACCCCGCCGCCAACTCGGCCGCCGGTTCCGTCACCTTGGCGCTGACGCTGCTCGACAACGAATACAGCGGCCGCACCGTGATGCTCGCCGAGCACGACGGCGCCGCCGTCTCGGCGCTGCTGCTGCGCTCGGTCGACGACGCGGTCGCGCCGTACCGCCAGCTGCAGCTGGGGCTGGCCGCGCTGACGTTGGTCGGCGTGCTGGTGTTCGGCATCGGCAGCGTGCTGACGGCGCGCCACGTGACGACGCCGCTGCGGCGCCTCGCGACGGCGGCCGAACGGCTGGGCGCCGGCGACTACTCGACGCCGCTGCGCGGCCTCGACCGCAGCGACGAGCTGGGCGACGTGGCCCGCGCCTTCGAGCGCATGCGCGAGAGCATCGGCGAGCAGCAGGACGAGATCCTGAAGCTCGCCTACTGGGATCCGCTGACGGCGCTGCCGAACCGCCTGCAGTTCCGCAACGCGGTGCGCGACGCGATCGTCGCGGCCGGCAAGAATGGCCGGACCGTCTCGGTGATCATGCTCGACCTCGATCGCTTCAAGCACGTCAACGACGTGCTCGGCTACCGCTTCGGCGACCTGCTGCTGCGCAGCGTGGCCGAGCGGCTGACGCAGCAGGCGGTGCGCGGCGGCGACCTGGTCGCGCGGCTCGGCGGCGACGAGTTCGCGGTGCTGCTGGCCGGGCTCGATCCCGCCAACGACGTGGCGCTGACCCGCACGGTCGCCAAGCGCATCAACCAGGCCTTCGACGCCGCGCTGAAGCTGGAGGACCAGACGGTCGACATCAGCGCGAGCCTGGGCCTCGCGAACTGGCCGCTGCATGCCGGCGATGCCGACGTGCTGCTGAGCCGCGCCGAGGTCGCGATGTACACCGCCAAGCGCCAGCATGACGGCCCGATGGTCTACGACGCGGCGCTCGATGCCGCGAGCTCGCAGACGCTGTCGCTGCTGAGCGAATTGCGCCATGCGGTCGATCACGACGAACTGCGGCTGTACCTGCAGCCCAAGCTGGCGCTCGGCAACGCACGCGTCGTCGGCGCCGAGGCGCTGGTGCGCTGGCAGCACCCGCGCCGCGGGCTGGTGCCGCCGATGGAGTTCATCCCGTTCGCCGAGCAGACCGGCTTCATCCGGGTGCTGACGCTGTGGGTCTTCGAGCAGACCGCGCAGTTGTGGAAACGCCTGCACGACGGCGGCCAGACGCTGACGATCTCGATCAACCTGTCGACGCGCGACCTGCTCGACCCGGAGCTGCCGCAGAAGTTCGACGCGCTGCTGGTGCGGCATTCGGTGCCGGCCGAGGCCTTCTGCCTGGAGATCACCGAGAGCGCGATCATGGACGACCCGCAGCGCGCGCAGGCCACGCTCGACAAGCTGAGCGCGCTGGGCTTCCGGCTGTCGATCGACGACTTCGGCACGGGCTATTCATCGCTCGCGTACCTGAAGCGGCTGCCGGTGGACGAGCTGAAGATCGACAAATCGTTCGTGCTCAACATGGAGAAGGACCTGGACGACGCACGCATCGTGCGCTCGACGATCGACCTGGCGCACGGCCTCGGGCTCACGGTGGTGGCCGAGGGCGTCGAGAACGCGCAGGTCTGGGAGCTGCTGCGCGAGCTGGCCTGCGACGAGGCCCAGGGCTTCCACATGGGCCGGCCGATGCCGGCCGCCGAGTTCGCGCGCTGGTCGACCGGCTGGAGTGCGCGGCAGGCGATGACGATCGCGACGGGCAAGGGGCCGGACGTTCCGATCACCTTGCACTGAACAGGCGCCCGACCATGCGCGACGCGGCCCGCAGCGCCGCCTCGTCGTACCCCGCATAGCCGAACAGCCAGCCGCGCCGCGGCGCCTCGATCGCATAGCGCGACAGCGTCGCGAGGTACACCCCGCCCTCCTGCGCGCGCGCCGACAGCGGCTCATCCGGCCGGCCCGCCTCGTCCTCGTGCGCCAGGTGCATGCCCTGCGCACTCGGCAGCAGCCGCAGCGCGCCGCCGCTTGCCTTGGCCAAGGTCTCGATCACCAGTTCCTGCCGCAGCGCATACAGCTCGCGCATGCGCCGCAGGTGGCGCAGCAGGTGGCCTTCGGTGATGAAGCGGGCCAGCACGTCCTGCGCGGCACCGGGGCTGTGCCGGTCGGTCACCGCCTTGGCTCCCGCGAAGGCGGGCGCCAGCGCGAGCGGCATCACGATGAAGCCCAGCCGCAGGCCCGGGTGCAGCGTCTTCGAGAAGGTGCCGACGTACAGCACGCGCTCCGACTGCGGCAGGCTGCACAGCGCCGGCATGCGGTGCGCGCCGTACTGGAACTCGCCGTCGTAGTCGTCCTCGACGATCCACGCGCGCCGCGTGCGCGCCCAGTCGAGCAGCGCGAGCCGGCGCGCCAGGCTCATGTGCACGCCCATCGGGAACTGGTGCGTCGGCGTCACGACCGCCATGCGCGCCTGCGGCCAGCGCGCGGCGCCCTGCGCGATGCACAGCCCGTCGGCGTCCAGCGGCACCGGCCGCACGACCGCGCCCTGCCCGAGCAGGTTGGCGCGGATGCCCGGGTAGCCCGGGTCCTCGACCATCACCTCGTCGCCCAGGTCGAGCAGCAGCCGGCCGATCAGGTCGATGCCCTGCTGCGAGCCCGACGTGACCAGCACCTGCGACGCCTCGCAGCGGATGCCGCGCGACACCAGCAGCCACTGCGCGATCGCCTCGCGCAGCGCCGGCTCGCCGGCCGGATCGGTGTACTGCGACAGCGCCCGGCGGCGCGGCGCGGCGGTGTCGCGGGCCAGCCGGTCCCACAGCGCGAACGGGAACTCCGCAGTGGCCGGCGCGCCGATGCGGAACGCGACCGGCAGCTGCGTCGGCGGGCGCCAGCGCAGCGCGATGTCGGCGATGGCCTGGCCGCGCTTCGACAGCGCACCCGCCGGCGCGATCGCCGCCACCC
>NZ_JBFUFQ010000136.1:0-15581 GCF_056403355.1 Rhizobacter sp. P2_H3
CGGCGCCGGTGGCGGTGGCCCCAGC
This sequence comes from Rhizobacter sp. P2_H3, assembly GCF_056403355.1. Classification (NCBI taxonomy): domain Bacteria; kingdom Pseudomonadati; phylum Pseudomonadota; class Betaproteobacteria; order Burkholderiales; family Sphaerotilaceae; genus Rhizobacter; species Rhizobacter sp. P2_H3. Next base: position 26 of record NZ_JBFUFQ010000136.1, read on the forward strand.
GCCCGCACCGGTGGCAGCACCCGCGGCCGCCGGCGGTGGCTTCTTCGGCTGGGTCAAGCGCCTGTTCGGTGGCGGCGAGCCGGAAGCGGCACCGGCCGTCAAGGCGCCTGCAGCGGCGACCGGCGATGCCGGCGCGAAGCGCGACGGCCGTGGTGAACGTGGCGATCGCGGTGACCGTGGCAATGGCCGCGGCGGCCGCGGCGACCGTGACGGCAAGCGCGATGGCCGCCGCGGTGAGCGCGGTGGAGATCGGGGTCGTGGCGAAGGCCGYGGCGAGGGTCGCCCAGAGGGTGGCCGTGGCGAAGGTCGCGCGGAAGGTCGCGGTGAGGGCCGCAATGAGGTCCGCACCGAGGGCCGTCCGGAAGGCCGTGGCGATCGCCCGGAACGTGGCGAGCGTGGCGGTGAGCGCGGTGGCCGCCGCAACGAGCGCAGCGAGCGTGTCGAGGAAGTGGCGAACACGGAAGCCGGCGCCGCAGCAGTCGCACCGCGCACGGACGAACGTCCGCCGCGTGGGGAAGGTCGCGGAGAACCGCGCGGTGAGGGCCGGGGCGAAGGCCGTGGCGGCCGCGGTCCGCGCCCCGAGCGCGAGCGTCGCCCGGCCGATGCGCCGGTTGACGGTGCGGTGGCAGGCGCCGCGGCGCCGGTGCAAGCGTTCAGCGACACCGTGCCCAGCCCCGATGCAGAAGGCGGCGAAGCGCGTGAAGGCGGCCGTCGCCGTCGTCGTGGCCGCGGTGGCCGCGACCGCGACGAAGCCCGCAACGGCGAAGCCGTCGTGAACGAGAACGGTGAGCAGGTCGCGAACGCGTCGGGTGACGACACGGTCCGCACCGAGTTGCCGGTGGACGCAGTCGGCCAGCAGGGCGAGTCCGTCGAGTCGGCCGACGCACCGGAGGGCGGCAACGCCACGCCGGAAGGCGGCGAACGCGATGGGCGCCGCCGGGGTCGCGGCCGCGATCGTCAACGCCGTGAACGACGTGACGAAGCCGATGGCAGCGCGCCGCCGGCCGAAGGCGCCGAGCCCGGTGCCGCGGGCGACAGCCCAGCCGCTGCGGTGGCCGAGCCGGCGTACCGCTCCGAGATCGCCGAGGCACCCGCCTACACACCGCCTGCGTACACGCCGCCGGTCCCGGCGCCTGTCGTCGAAGCGCCGGTCGCCGCGCCCGTGGTGGCCCAGGCCCCCGCAGTGGCAACACCGGTTGCAGCGCCTGTTACAGCAGCGCCCGTCGCCGCGCCGATCGCAGCCCCCGTGGCCGCGCCGGTCGAGCGCTTCGTGCTGCCGTTGTCCGACCTGCAGTCGGTCGCGCAGACCGCCGGCCTCGAATGGGTCAACTCGGATGCCGACAAGATCCGGGCCGTGCAGGAAGCGATGGCCCGCGAGCCGAAGCCGATCCACGTGCCGCGCGAGCCCCGCCCGCCGGTCGCGATCGATGAAGGCCCGCTGGTACTGGTCGAGACGCGCAAGGACCTGTCGCAGGTCAAGCTGCCGTTCGAATCGGAGTCCGGCAAGCCGGCCGCCTGAGCCCGGAGTTTCTGACAGCGCGTGACAACGCGACAACGGCGCCTTCGGGCGCCGTTTTTCATGGTGCGCGGCAAATGACGCTGCAGCGCATCGTGATCACGCAGAACGCATCGCGCCGGCCGCTCGACCAGCACACTATTGAAGCGCCCCGATCAGGGCAGCCGTTCGAGCGCGTTCTGGTAGGTCGGCTGGTGCATCAGCTCGTCCCACGGCAGCGGCGAGGTCTGCGGCAGCAGCTCCAGGCGGCGTGTCTCGCTGTTCGCATCGGCCTGCCAGCGGCCCTGCGCGAGCGCCTGGGCCAGGCCGTCGAGCAGCGCATCCACCGGCCGGCCGTTGTCGACCTTCGACTGGTTGCACAGCAGCACCAGGTCGCAGCCGGCGTTCAGCGCTGCGATGCCGGCCTCGACCGCGGTGCCGGCGACGCGGGCGCCTTCCATGCTCAGGTCGTCGCAGCAGATGGCGCCGGTGTAGCCGAGCTGGCCGCGCAGGATCTCCTTCAGCCAGCGCGACGAGAAACCGGCCGGCACCGCATCGACCTGCGGGAAGGTCACGTGCGCCGGCATCACGCAGGTCAGCGTGGTCGACAGCCAGTCGTAGGGTTTCGCATCTTCATCGAGGATCTGCTGCAGCGTGCGGTCGTCGACGGCACGCGCGACATGCGAATCGGCCACCGCATAACCGTGCGCCGGAAAGTGCTTGCCGCAATTGGCCATGCCGGCGCGCAGCAGGCCCGTCGACAGCGCCTGCGCGAGGATCGCGACGACGCGCGGGTCGCGGTGGAACGCCCGGTCGCCGACGACCTCGCTGCGGCCATGGTCGAGGTCGACCACCGGCGTGTAGCTCAGCTCGACGCCGCAGGCGCGCAGCTCGGTGCCCAGCACGTAGCCGGCCGACGTGGCCGCATCGACGGCGCGCATCGCGTCGCGCATCCACAGCTCGCCGAACTCGCGCATCGCGGGCAGGTGCGTGAAGCCGTCGGTGCGGAAGCGCTGCACGCGGCCGCCTTCATGGTCGGCGGTGATCAGCACGTCGGGGCGGATCGCCTTCACCTCGGCGGTCAGCTCGGTCAGGTGGCGGCGGTCGACCCAGTTGCGGGTGAACAGGATCAGCCCGCCGGTCAGCGGGTGGCGCAGCCGGCGCCGATCGTCATCGGTCAGGGCCGTGCCGGCGATGTCGAGGATCACCGGGGCGTGTTCGCTCATGCTGTCTCTCTTCGCATTCAGGGTTGCTGGGTTTCGACGACCACGAAGCTCGCCGCGTAATCGCTCTCGTCGGTGACGCTGACGTGGGCGACCAGGTGCCGCGCCTTGAACCATTGGGCCAGTTCGCCGTGCAGCACGATCTCGGGCTTGCCGCTCGGCAGGTTGACGATCTCGCAGGCGCGCCAGGTCATCGGCATGCGCATGCCACGGCCGATGGCCTTCGAGAACGCCTCCTTGGCCGAGAAGCGGGTCGCCAGGAAGCTGATGCCGCGCGCCTCGACGCGGGCGCGCCGCGCGTGGAACACCACCAGCTCCTGCGGGCCGAGCACCTTGGCCGCGAAGCGCTCGCCGCGCCGCTCGAGCGTCGCCGCGATGCGGCGCACGTCGCAGATGTCGGTGCCGATGCCGTAGATCACCGCGCGGCCGCCCGCTGGATGCAGCGCAGGTAGTCGCGCACCGTCTCGACCAGGCCGAGCTCGAGCGCATCGGCCACCAGCGCATGGCCGATCGACACCTCCTGGACGCCGGACACGGCCCGCAGGAAATCGGTCAGGTTGTCGCGGTTCAGGTCGTGGCCGGCGTTCACGCCCAGGCCGGCGCGCAGCGCCGCCTCGGCGCTCGCGGTGAAGCCGGCCAGCACCGCCGCGCCGGCGGGCGTGCCGTGCGCGCTCGCGAAGGTCTCGGTGTAGAGCTCGACGCGGTCGGCGCCGACCGCGCGCGCCGCGGCCATCGCCTGCGGCTCGGGATCCATGAAGAGGCTGACGCGCACGCCCATGGCATGCACTTCGGCGATCAGCGGCGCGAGGCGCGCGGCATCCTCGGGGAAGCGCCAGCCGTGGTCGGAGGTCGACTGCTCGACGCTGTCGGGCACGAAGGTGCACTGGTGCAGCGGCAGGCCGCGGCGCTTCAGCTCGCGCGCGAAGTCCATCAGGTTGTGGAACGGGTTGCCTTCGATGTTGTATTCGATGTGCGGCGTCGCCTGCAGCAGTTCAGCGAGTTCGTAGACATCGCCGGCGCGGATGTGGCGCTCGTCGGGCCGCGGGTGCACGGTGATGCCCTGCGCGCCGGCCTGCAACGCCAGCTCGGCGGCGCGGGTCACGCTCGGGATGCCGAGGTGGCGGGTGTTGCGCAACAGCGCGACCTTGTTCAGGTTGACCGACAGCGCGGTCAGGCCGCGGTGGGGATCGRTGCCCGTTGTCTGGAGGGGGTTCATGGTGTCGTCAGCGCTCCAAGGCTTGCACGTCGAGCATCACCTGCCGCGTGCGCAGCACCGGTGAGCCCAGATGATAGTGAAGCAGCGCCCGCAGCAGCAGCTTCAGTTCCTGCAGCGCCGGCGCGCAGGCCTGCTGCAAAGCCACGAGGCTGCCGTGCTGCAGCGCGGCCTGCAGGCCGACCAGCGTCTGGCCGGCCAGCTCGTTCTCGCGGCCGCGTGCGGTCACGACACCCTGTTCCGGCAGCAGCAGGTAGCGCCCCGCGGGATCGACCTCGGCCTGCGTCATCGTCACGCAGCTGAGGTCCGGCAGCACGCCGACCTGCTGCAGCAGCGCCAGCTCGAAGGCGCGCAGCGCCGCTTGCACGATGCCGTCGTCGGCGGACGCCATCAGCGGCAGCGTCTCGGCATAGGCGTCGAACAGCGCCGGATGGGCATCGCTGCGGGCGAGCAGCTTCATCAGCAGCTCGTTCAGGTAGAAGCCGCTGAACAGCGCCGCGCCGGTCAGCATCGCGTGGCCGCCGGCCCATTCGGCACCGCGCAGCGTCTGCACCTCGCTGGTGGACTCGGCGGACGGCTCGGCGGCGCGCGGCGGCTTGCCGAGCGTCACCTGGATGCGCTGGAACGGCAGCAGCACCGAGCGCAGCTGCGAGTACGGCCGCTTGGCGCCCTTGGCCACCACGGCGATGCGGCCCTGCTCGCGGGTGAACAGGTCGAGGATCAGGCTGGATTCGCTCCAGTCGTAGCGGTGCAGCACGTAGGCCGCCTGCGTGGCCGGTGGGCGCGCGGGGCGGGTGGCCATGCGCGGCGGCTACTCGTAGCCGTAGGTGCGCAGATGCTCTTCGTCGTCGGCCCAGCCCGATCGCACCTTCACCCACAGTTCGAGGAACACGCGGCCGTCCATCAGGCGTTCGAGCTCCTGGCGGGCCTCGGAGCCGATGCGCTTCAGGCGCTCGCCGTCGGCGCCGATCACCATGCCCTTGTGCGCATCGCGCTCGACGATGATGGTCGCGGCGATGCGGCGCAGCGCGCCCTCTTCCTCGAACTTGTCGATCACGACGGTGGAGGTGTAGGGCAGTTCGTCGCCGGTCAGGCGGAACAGCTTTTCGCGGATGATCTCGCTGGCGAGGAACTTCTCGCTGCGGTCGGTCAGCGCGTCTTCTTCATAGAACCACGGCGCTTGCGGCAGGTAGGGCTTCACGATGCCCAGCAGGCGCTGCACGTCGCTGTCCTTTCGGGCGGTCAGCGGCACGAACTCGGCGAAGGCATGGCGGTCCTGCATGCCCTTCAGCCAGGGCACGAGGTCGGCGCGGCGGTGCACCGCATCGAGCTTGTTGGCGATCAGCATCACCGGCTTGTCGGCCGGCATCAGCGCCAGCACCTTCGCGTCGTCGAGCCCGAAGCGACCGGCCTCGACGACGAACAGCACCACGTCGACATCGCCGAGCACGCCCTGCACGGTGCGGTTCAGCGTGCGGTTCAGCGGTGCGCTGTGGCGGGTCTGGAAGCCGGGCGTGTCGACGAACACGAACTGCGTGTCGTCGACCGTGCGGATGCCGGTGATGCGGTGGCGCGTCGTCTGCGCCTTGCTGGAGGTGATGCTGACCTTCTGGCCGACCAGCGCATTCAGCAGCGTCGACTTGCCGACGTTCGGCCGGCCGACGATCGCGACCAGGCCGCAGCGCGTGGCCACGGCTTCACCGGGCTCGGCGGCGGCGCCAGTGCCGGTGTCGCCGTCGTCATCGGCAGGGGTCTCGGGGATGTCGGTCATGCGGGGGTGGCCAGGAAAGTCGTCAGCAGGAAAGTCGTCGACAGGAGGGGTCGGGGAGCGTCAGGAGCGCAGCGCGCTGCCGGGCTTGTCATTCGCCTTCAGCGCGACCAGCATGCCACGCGCGGCTTCCTGTTCGGCGGCGCGGCGCGAGCGGCCTTCGCCGGTTTCGGTGAGGCCGAGGGCCGGCACCGCGCACTCGACCTCGAAGGTCTGCGCATGCGCCTGCCCGCGGGTGTTGACGATGCGGTAGGCCGGCACCGGCAGGCGGCGCGCCTGCAGCCATTCCTGCAGCTCGGTCTTGGCATCCTTCGACCAGCTGTCGAGGTCGGTGGTCGCGATGACCTCGCCGAACAGCCGCTGGACCAGCGCCTGGGCGGCCTCGAAGCCGCCGTCGCGGTAGGTGGCACCGATCACGGCTTCAAGCGCATCGGCCAGGATGGACGGGCGCTGCGCACCGCCGCCGCGGGCTTCGCCTTCGCTCAGGCGCAGCACCTCGGGCAGGCCGATCAGCACGGCCACCTTGTGCAGCGTGTCTTCGCGCACCAGGTGCGCCCGCACGCGGGTCAGGTCGCCTTCGTCGGAGCCGGCGAAGCGCTCGAACAGCAGGTCGCTGATCGCCAGGCTCAGCACCACGTCGCCGAGGAATTCGAGCCGCTCGTTGTGATCGGCCCCGAAGCTGCGGTGCGTGACCGCGCGCGTCAGCAATTCCGGCTGGGTGAAGCGGTAGCCCAGGCGGTTCTGCAGGGCGGTCAGTCGGGCATCCACGCGCGGGGCTGGTTGGTGACGAGCGGGGCGGAAGTCTCGGGCCGCAGCCCTTACTTCGTGCGCCCTTCGTACTTGAGGAGCAGGAAGACCGGGGCCATCAGCTCGATCTCCTTGTTGTAGGCGAAGGCGATCACGACCTTGTCGTTGACCTTCGTGATCTCGAGGTCCTTGGCGGAGATCGACTGGATCGAGTACTCGATGTCCTTCTGTTTCTCGAAGGCCGTGCGGATCTCGGGGACGGTGGTGGCCCCGCTGGTCGCGATCTTCTCGATCGTGCGCTTGATCGTGAAGTACTCGTTCAGCGTCGGCAGCACCTTCAGGCTGAGCAGCGAGATGATGCCGATCAGGATGGCCCAGAACATCAGGCCGAACAGCGTCACACCGCGTTGCGTTCCACGACGGTGCGTGCGTTGCCGCAACTGACCCCGAAATTCCATCGACCGCTGATCCATCGTCATTTACCTGTTGCTCCCGCTCAATTGAACGAACCGACGCGCTTGGGATTGCCGAAATTCATCCAGACAAAGAAGGCCTTGCCCACGATGTTCTCGTCAGGCACGAAGCCCCAGAAACGCGAGTCCTGCGAGTTGTCGCGGTTGTCGCCCATCATGAAGTAGTGACCCGCCGGCACCTTGCAGCGCACGCCCTCCGCACTGTAGCGGCAGTTTTCCTTGAAGGGAAACGCGAACAGCGGTGCGGCCGCGCTCGGCAGCTTGGTCTCGACCAGGATCCGGTGCGCCACGTTGCCGAGCTTCTCGGTGTACTGCGGGGCGAAGCRCACGGCGTCTTCGTCGTAGAACGGCTCCAGCGGCTGCGTCTCGGCGAGCTTGCCGTTCACGTACAGGTGCTGGTTCAGGTAATCGATCTGGTCGCCCGGCACGCCGACGACACGCTTGATGTAGTCGATGCTCGGGTTGGCCGGATAGCGGAACACCATCACGTCGCCGCGCTGCGGATCGTTGATCTGGACGATCTTCTTGTTGATCACCGGCAGGCGGATGCCGTAGTGGTACTTGTTCACCAGGATCAGGTCGCCGATCAGCAGCGTCGGCACCATCGAGCCCRACGGGATCTTGAACGGCTCGAACAGGAACGAACGCAGCAGGAACACCACGAGGATCACCGGGAACAGGCCGGCGGTCCAGTCGAGCCACCACGGCTGCATCAGCAGGGTGTCGCGCGCCTGGGCGACGTTGTCGTCGACTTTCGCGATGCCCTGCGACGCCAGGCGCTCGCGACGCTCGGCATCCTGGCGGTCGAGCGTGGCGGCGGCCGCCGCGCGGCGCGGCGCGAAGTGGAAGCGTTCGGCCAGCCAGTAGGCCAGCGTCGCGACGGTGAGGATGAACAGCAGCAGCGAGAAGTTGCCCGTCCACTTGCCGAGGTACCAGCCGCCCAGATACACCACCAGGGCGCCATAGAGCACGCCGGTCAGAGAACCCATCAGTGAGCCCATCAATCGTCCACTTGGAGGATGGCGAGAAACGCTTCCTGGGGCACCTCGACGGAGCCGATCTGCTTCATGCGTTTCTTGCCGGCCTTTTGTTTTTCGAGAAGCTTGCGCTTGCGCGAGATGTCGCCGCCGTAACACTTGGCGAGCACGTTCTTCCGCAGCGCCTTGATTGTCTCACGCGCGATGATGTTGGCCCCGATGGCCGCCTGGATCGCCACGTCGTACATCTGGCGCGAGATCAGCTCGCGCATCTTGGCCACCACCGCGCGGCTGCGGTAGGCGCTCTGCGTGCGGTGCACGATGATGGACAGCGCGTCGACCTTGTCGCCGTTGAGCAGGATGTCGACCTTCACGACGTCGGCCGCGCGGTACTCCTTGAACTCGTAGTCCATCGACGCATAGCCGCGCGACACCGACTTCAGCTTGTCGAAGAAGTCCAGCACGATCTCGGCCAGCGGCATCTCGTAGGTCAGCATGACCTGGCGGCCGTGGTAGGCCATGTTGATCTGGTTGCCGCGCTTCAGGTTTGCCAGCGTCATCACCGGGCCGACGTAATCCTGCGGCATGTAGAGATGCACGGTCACGATCGGCTCGCGGATCTCGTTGATGCGGCCGAGATCGGGCATCTTCGACGGGTTCTCGACCTGGATCACGGTCTTGTCGCCCAGCTCCACCTGGTAGACCACGCTCGGCGCCGTGGTGATGAGGTCCTGGTCGAACTCGCGCTCCAGCCGCTCCTGGACGATCTCCATGTGCAGCAGGCCCAGGAAGCCACAGCGGAAGCCGAAGCCGAGCGCCTGGCTGACCTCGGGCTCGTAGCGCAACGACGAGTCGTTCAGCTTGAGCTTCTCGAGCGCATCGCGCAGCTGGTCGTATTCGCTGGCCTCGGTCGGGTACAGGCCGGCGAAGACCTGCGGCTGGATTTCCTTGAAGCCCGGCAGGGCCTGGCTGGCCGGACCGGCGTTGTTCGGCAGCTTCTTCTCGAGCGTGATCGTGTCGCCGACCTTGGCGGCCTGCAGTTCCTTGATGCCGGCGATCACGAAGCCCACTTCGCCGGCGCGCAGCGCATCGCGCGCCAACGACTTCGGCGTGAACACCCCGAGCTGCTCGGCGGCATAGGCGGCCTCGGTGGCCATCATCTTGAAGCGCTCGCCCTTCTTCAGTTCGCCGTCGACCACGCGCACCAGCATCACGACGCCGACGTAGTTGTCGAACCACGAATCGATGATCATCGCTCGCAGCGGCGCGTCGGGGTTGCCCTGGGGTGGCGGCATGCGGGTGATCACCGCCTCGAGGATGTCGTCGATGCCCTCGCCGGTCTTCGCGCTGCACGGAATCGCATCGGTCGCGTCGATGCCGATCACGTCCTCGATCTCGTCCTTCGCGCGCTGCGGATCGGCTTGCGGCAGGTCCATCTTGTTCAGCACCGGGATCACGTGCACGCCGAGTTCGATCGCGGTGTAGCAGTTGGCGACAGTCTGCGCCTCGACACCCTGGCTCGCGTCGACCACCAGCAATGCGCCCTCGCAGGCCGACAGCGAGCGGCTCACCTCATACGAGAAGTCGACATGCCCCGGCGTGTCGATCAGGTTCAGCTGGTAGGTCTTGCCGTTGCGCGCCTGGTAGGTGAGCGCGGCGGTCTGCGCCTTGATCGTGATGCCGCGCTCGCGCTCGATGTCCATCGAGTCGAGCACCTGCGCTTCCATCTCGCGATCGCTCAATCCACCGCAGCGCTGGATGAGCCGGTCGGCCAGCGTCGACTTGCCGTGGTCGATGTGGGCAATGATGGAAAAATTTCGGATGTGATCCATTGAGCGATTCCACTGCGTCGCGGTTCGACGCTGCAGCGGTTGCACCGCTGCGTTGATGGCTCATCTCGTGCGCGTTGTCGCGTGACCTGCGCGCTCGAGATGATGGGTCGAAGACCCGGGCCGTGAACAAAAAAAAGGCACGTCGAAGAACTGACGCGCCTTCCAACAAAACGTATGGCAACTGCTTGTTGGGCCTTCATTGTAGCCAAAAGCACCCCGCCGGAAACCGCGCCATTGCTTGATTTCTTGTCGTTGCGGGTCACCAACAGCAAAATCTTTCCACAACTTATCCACAAAGACTTGTGGGTAGCTTGGGGATAGTTTCAGACGCCTCAACTCGTTGCCCGGATTGGCAATAAAGCCGATCCACGACCCCTGAATTGTAGCCAAAAGCGCGCTGAATTCGAGGCGATCCATCGAATGATGTGTGCGCCAACTGACTTTCCATTGATAAGGCAAGTTCAGTCATCGCAAAAGTTCTGTTCACAGATCCCGCATTGCGAAAGCACCATGGCAATCCCCGTGCCGGCAGTCGGATATCCGGCCCTCACTTGAGCACAGGGATGCGCAGGAACTGCGCCCAGTCGCCACGCAGCACGGTGACCGGCAACGATTTCGTCTTGTCGAGCCTGGACACCACGGCCTCGAACTGCTTCACGTCGGTCACGTCGGCCGTGCCGACCGCGACGATCACATCACCCGCGCGCAGGCCCGCTGCTTCCGCGCCTCCGGTGACGGCACTCACGCGCACGCCGTTTGCACCCCGCAGCGCCTGCCGCTCGGCATCGGTGAGATTGGCAACGCTCAATCCCCAGACTTTGGCGGCGCCGGCCGTGCGCGGCTCGATCGGGGCCTCCGGTCGCTCTGCCGCTGCCGCCACTTGCGGATTCAGCTCGGCGAGGCTCGTCTTGAAATCGAGCAGCTTGCCGCGACGATTGCATTGCAGCGTGATCGCCGTGCCGGGTTTCAGCGCGCCCAGCGTGCGCCGCAGGTCGACTGCGCCATCGACCAGCTTGCCGTTGACGCTGATCACGACATCGCCCGGCTGGATGCCCGCCTTGTCGGCCGGCGTGCCGCTGACCACCTGGCGCACGAATGCGCCCTTCGCCTTGCCCTTCGCGAGCCCGTATTCCTCGGCCAGTTCGCGCGGCACGTCGATCGGCTGGATGCCGAGGTAGCCGCGCACGACGCGCCCCGTGGCCTTCAACTGGTCGGCGACGCGCATCGCCTCGTCGATCGGGATCGCGAACGAGATGCCGACGAAGCTGCCGACCGGGCTGAGGATCTGCGAGTTGATGCCCACCGCCTCGCCGCGGGTGTTCAGCAGCGGCCCGCCGGAGTTGCCGGGGTTCACYGCGACGTCGGTCTGGATGAACGGCACGTCGGAGCCGGTCTCCCGCTGCTTCGCGCTGACGATGCCGGCCGTCACCGTGCTCTCCAGCCCGAACGGCGAGCCGATCGCGAGCACCCATTCGCCGACACGCAAGCGCCCCGCATCGCCGATCTTCAGCGACGGCAGGCCGGTGGCATCGATCTTCACCAGCGCGACGTCAGTGCGCTCGTCGGCACCGATGATCTTCGCCTTGAACTCGCGCTTGTCGGTCAGCGTGACGTAGACCTCGGTGGCGCCCTCGACGACGTGTGCATTGGTCATCACGTAGCCGTCGGCACTGAGGATGAAGCCGGAGCCTTCACCGCGCGGCACCTCTTCGCCCGGCTGCTGCGGCACGGCCGGCGCGCGGCGGCGGAACGGCCCGCGCGGCGCGTCCGAGGTGCGCTCGGTGGTCCGGATGTTGACGACGGCCGGGCTGACGCGTTCGACCAGGTCGGCGAAGTCGGGCAGCACCTGGACCGGCGCCAGGGGCTGCGCCTGGCCTGGCGCAGGGCTCTGCGGCGGGTTCTGGGCCGGGTTGGGGGCCTGGATCTGCGCACCCGCGGCCTGCACCAGCAACAACACGGCGCCCGCGCCCAGCGCAGCGGCGCAAGAGCGCACCGTGCTGCGCCGGCGCAGCACGTTCACCGGCGCGAGCCGGCCCCGATCGATCACAGCTTGCATGCTGAGCACTCCCTCGACGACACCCACACGGGCCGCCGCGTGCAGCCGCACGCCGCCGGCTACTTCTTGCGTTCCAGCCCCGACGCGAACGCCCGCAGCGTCGCGGTGGGCACGTCACCCATCACGGTCACCCACCAGTCGCCGTAGCGGCGCATCATCGTCTGCGTCGCGCCGATCACGGTCGACATCGGACGCTGGTGACGCTCGGCATTGAAGGGCTCGATGAAGACCGACACGAAGGTCAGGCCGTCGGAATAGACCGCCTGCAGCACCGGCTCGGTGGCGCCGCGGATGCGCAGCGCACCGTCGAAGGGCCGCTTGACGCAGCTGACCTGGGTGAAGCCGGGAATGTCGTGCTTCAGCGTCCAGCCTTCGGACTCGAGACTGGCCGGCGTGACGGGCGGCCGCACGATGCGGTAGCCGTCGAGCTTGCGCAGCGGTTGCGTGATCAGATCCGCTTGCGGCTTGACGTTGATGCTGACATCGGAGAACGCCGACGACTCGAGCACCTCGGCATGCTCGCCCAGCACCTCGGTGCGCAGCAGCAGCCCAGTGTTCTTCTCGGCCCACAGCCGGTAGCCGAAGCGATGCGCGTCCTTGGCGCGCAACTGCAGCACGTTAGCCTCATGGCCGGCCACGCGCTCGACGCCCACCGGCTTGAGCTCGTAGAAGTCGGTCACATGCTGCGCACCCGCCTGCAGTAGCGCCGGGAACGAACTCATCGAATCGCGCTGCTCGACCATCGCGACGCGGCTTTGCGGCCACACGGTGTGGACGACGTCGTTCTGCCGCAGCACGTTGCGCATCTGCCCTTCCAGCGAGTCGATGCGCTCGTACTGGTTGCGGCCGTCGCAGAAGTGCGCGATGCGTGAACTCGCCACCGTGCCGCCGGCGCTGACGACGACCGTGCCCTGGAAGTTGCGCTTGTTCGCCGCCTCGGTGATGCGGGTGAGCCAGACCTGAGTCTCGCGCGCCTCGACCAGCGGGTCGCCGCTGACCAGCGCACTCTGCGCCCGGCTGGCGGGTGCAAAGGCGACGAATGCACAACTCACCATCAACGCGGAAAGGCGCAGCAGCATGGGTCGGTGGATCCGGTCAGCGGGCGGGGGCTTCGGCTGCGGCGTTGCGCAGGAAGCCCGATGGCACCCCGGGGGCGGAGCTGCCACCGAACTTCTTGTGCACCGACAGGTACTCGTCGAGGCGTGCATCGCGGATCAGCTGGCCGTTCAGCCGCACCGGCTCGGCCTCCTGCGTGACGCTGACGGCGCGCAGCGGCGACGGAACGACTGCCACTGCAGTGGCGCCGCCGGTCTGCGCGACGTTCGCCGGCGCGCCACCGAACGGCAGCGAGCCCGGCACCGAGGTGGCCACCAGCGCACCGGCCACGACCACGAAACCGGCAGCCACCGCCACCGGCGTGCGCCAGGCGCGGCGCCCGCCGCCCGCGGCCACGATGGCCGCCGGGGCCAGCGGCAGCTCGACCGGCGCAGGCAACTCGGCCGGTGCCAGCACCACCGGCTCGTCGGCCAGCCGCGCACGCAGCCGGGCGAGGAAGGCGCAGTCGCGGTCAGCCGTCGAGGCGAGGTCTTCGGAGCGCATCACGTCGCCGATCAACGCGTACGCGTGCCAGCTGGCGCGGGTCTGCGAATCCTCTCGCCACTGCGCGCAGGCGCGCGCACCCGCTTCGGATCCGAGTTCCCCATCGACCAGGGCCGACAGGTTCTCCATCGACGCACTGCCTTCAGACGACTGTGACATGTCCAGCTCCAGCATTCATGTTCAGCAAGTGGCTCCACCGCGCATCACCAGCGGTCGCCTTCCCGGGTGTCCAGCAAAGGACGCAGTTTCAGCGCGATCGCCTCGCGCGCACGGAAAATGCGCGACCTGACGGTCCCGATCGGGCAATTCATCACTTCGGCGATCTCTTCGTAGCTCAGGCCCTCGATTTCGCGCAGCGTGATCGCCTGGCGAAGATCTTCAGACAGCGCATCGATCGAAGCGTTCACTGTCGCCGCAATTTCTTTCGAGGCCAGCAATGCTTCGGGCGTTTCGCCGTCGCTTAGTTCATTTTCGACGCGGGAAGTTTCGTCGTCATCATCCCGCGAGGCCCGTGCGGATTCCGTCACGACCGGATCGCGCTTCATCTCGACCAGCGCCTTCTTGGCAGCATTGACCGCGATCCGGTACAGCCAGGTGTAGAACGCGCTTTCGCCGCGGAACTGCGGGATTGCCCGGTAGGCCCGGATGAAGGTTTCCTGCGCGATGTCCTGCACCAGGTCGGTGTCACGCACCATGCGGCCGATCAGGCGCTCGATGCGGCGCTGGTACTTGACGACCAGCATCTCGAACGCCTTCACGTCGCCACGCTTGACGCGCTCGACCAGCGGGGCGTCGGCATCCGGCGCGGTCATGCTCATGGGCGGCGGCCCTCGCCCAAGGCCTCAGGCACAGCCAGGGGGCGCGCGGTGAACAGCGTGCTGCGCAGCGGGTGCCAGTCGCGCTCGAGCCCCGAGCGCTGGACCGGCAGCCAGTGCGAGGCCGCCCGGCCGGTTGCAGTCCGATCCGGCACGAAATGCAGCAGCAGCCAGCGGCCGCCGTCGATCGCCACCTGCAGCGAGCCGGCCGAGGGTTCTCCGGCGGCCCGCGTCAGATGCCATTGAGCGCCATCCCAGCGCAGCAGGAAGGCCGGGATTCGAGCGAGGGAATGCAGCGATGCGGTGGCGGCTACGCAGGCCAGCAGCAGAAAGCCCGCTGCCGCCGACATCAACGGCCGCTCGCTGGCCGACCACCATGCGCACGCACTGCCCCAGACCACCACCCCCGACACGGCGAGGCCGCCGCGCCAGGCGCCGAAGCGGGAGACGGTGAGCTGGAACTCGGCTGGCGCATGCATGCCGGGCGCGGATCGTGCCGGTCAGACGCGCTTGAGAACCAAGGTGCCGTTCGTGCCGCCGAAGCCGAAGTTGTTCTTCACCGCGTACTCCATCTTCAGGTCGCGCGCCGTGTTGGCGCAGTAGTCCAGGTCGCACTCGGGATCCTGGTTGAAGATGTTGATCGTCGGCGGCACCACCTGGTGGTGCAGCGCCAGCGTCGTGAACACCGTCTCGATGCCGCCGGCGCCGCCCAGCAGGTGGCCGGTCATCGACTTGGTCGAGCTGACGACCATCTTCTTCGCATGGTCGCCGTACGCCAGCTTGATCGCATTGCTCTCGTTCACGTCGCCGAGCGGCGTGGAGGTGCCGTGCGCGTTCAGGTACTGGATCTGGTCAGGGTTGAGCCCGGCGTTGCGCAGCGCCGCCTTCATCGAGCGCTTGGGCCCGTCGACGTTCGGCGCCGTCATGTGGAAGGCATCCGCACCCATGCCGAAGCCGACCAGCTCCGCATAGATCTTCGCGCCGCGCTTCTTCGCGTGCTCGTATTCCTCGAGCACCACGACGCCGGCGCCTTCGCCGAGCACGAAGCCGTCACGGTCCCTGTCCCACGGACGCGAGGCCGTGGCCGGGTCGTCGTTGCGCGTGGACAGCGCACGCGCCGCCGCGAACCCGCCGATGCCCAGCGGCGACACCGTCGATTCGGCGCCCCCCGCGACCATCACGTCGGCATCGCCGTACTCGATCAGGCGACCGGCTTCGCCGATGCAGTGCAGGCCCGTGGTGCAGGCCGTCACGATCGCGAGGTTGGGCCCCTGGAAGCCGAACTTGATCGAGACGTGGCCCGAGATCATGTTGATGATCGAGGCCGGCACGAAGAACGGCGACACGCGGCGCGGACC
>NZ_JBFUFQ010000137.1:0-15517 GCF_056403355.1 Rhizobacter sp. P2_H3
GCCTTGGCCAGGCGCGCGAACTCCATGCCGTCGATCTCGGGCATCTGGATGTCGCACAGGATCAGGTCAGGCTTCTCGCGCCGAGCGATGTCCAGCCCGACGCGCCCGTCGACCGCCTTCAGCGTCTCGAAGCCGAACGCGCGCAGCAGGTAGTCCATCAGCTCGCGGTTCATCGCGTTGTCTTCGACGATCAGCACCCGTGCGCCCATGCCGTCAGTCCTGCGCGATCGGCAGCACCAGCGTGAAGCGGCTGCCCCGGCCGACCTCGCTGCTCAGCTCGATGTGTCCACCCAGCAGCTCGGCCAGCTTGCGGCTCAGGTACAGGCCGAGGCCGGTGCCCTCGGTGCGCGCCCGCGCAGCACTGCTGCCCACCCGCGCGAAGGCCTGGAACAGCGTGGCCTGGTCCTGCGCCGAGATGCCGGCACCGGTGTCGGTCACCGCCAGCTCGACGCAGCGGTCCACGTCGCGGTCCCTGAAGCCGACCGACATCGACACCGTGCCCGCTTCGGTGAACTTGATCGCGTTGTTCACCAGGTTGATCAGGATCTGGTGCACCGCGCGGCGGTCGGTGTGCACCTCGATCGCGCCGTCGGGCATCTGCACCAGCAGCCGCAGCCCCTTGCCCTCGGCCACCGGCTGCAGCGTGGACGCCACCTCGTCCACCAGCGAGCGGCAGGCCACCGGGACCAGCTGCATCTGCACGTTGCCGGAATCGATCTTCGCCAGGTCCAGCAGGTCGTTGATCAGCGACAGCAGGTGCTTGGCGCTGGACTGCACCATGCCCAGCTGCTTCTCCTGGTCGGACGTCAGCGGCCCCGGCAGCTTCATCAGCAGCAGGCCGGTGAAGCCGATCACCGCGTTCAGCGGCGTGCGCAACTCGTGGCTCATGGTCGCGAGGAACTTGTCCTTGGCCTGGTTGGCCCGCTCGAGCTCGAGGTTCTTCTCCTGCAGCGCGTGCTCGACGCGCCGGCGCTCGGTGATGTCGCGGATCGAGCTGCTGACCAGCGTGCCGTCCTCGGTCTCCAGCGGGCTCAGGCTGATCTCGACCGGAAACTCCGAGCCGTCGCGCCGCCGCCCGTGCAGTTCCAGGCCTTCGCCCATCGAGCGCACCTTCGGGTCGGCGATGAAGCGCGTGCGGTGCCCGGGATGGTTGCCGCGGAAGCGCTCGGGCACCAGCAGGTCCACCGACTGRCCCAGCAGCTCGGCACGCGGGTAGCCGAACAGCCGCTCGGTCTGCGTGTTGACCAGCACGATGTGGCCGTCGCGGTCGACGATGACGATGGCATCGGGGGCCGATTCGAGCAGGCCGCGGAACTTCTGCTCGGCCTTGCGGCGGTAGGTCATGTCGCGGATCGCGCTCATGCCCATGCGCCCGGCCTCGGTCTCCAGCGGGCTCAGGCTGATCTCGACCGGAAACTCCTCGCCGTTCTTGCGCAGCCCGTACAGCTGCAACCCCAGGCCCATCTCGCGCGTGCGCGACTGCGCCATGTAGTGCGCCCGGTGCCCGACATGCGCGCCGCGAAAGCGCTCGGGCATCAGCATCTCCAGCGGCCGGCCGGCGATCTCGTCGCGGCGGTAGCCGAAGACCGCCTCGGCCTGGCCATTGACGAACACGATGCGGCCGATGTCGTTGACGATCACGATCGCGTCCGGCGTCGATTCGAGCAGGCCGCGGTAGCGGGTGTCGATCAGGTCGGCATCGCGCTGCATCTTCATGTGGGTGACGTCGGCCAGGCGGTGCAGGTGGCCGCCGACCTGGCCGGCCACCGGCTCGAGCATCCGCGTCGACGCCAGCACGTAGATCAGCGAGCCGTCGCGGCAGCGGCGCACCACCTCGCGGCTGCGCTCGTCGCCCACCGGCTCGGGCGGGTCCGTGGGCGCCAGCAGCTCCGGGAGCAGCCGGCCGATCGCCTCGTCGCGCCGGTAGCCGAACATCGCCTCGGCGGCCGGGTTCCACCAGGTGACGCGGCCGTCGTCCCCGGTGGCGATCAAGGCGTCCGGCGACTCCTGCGAGAGTCGCGCGGCCAGGGGGTCGGCTGTCGTCATGGCGAGTCCTCCCGCACGACGGCCGAAACAGCGCGCGGGCCGCGTGCAGTGCATTGTTGTCGATGTAACAGACCGCATTGGGCACCTTGCCCGGCGGTTGCGCAAGAGGCGCGAGCCGGCGCAGCTCGACGGACGAGGCTAGTCGGAACCCACGGGCAGCGGAATGCCCGATTCTGCAAAGACTTCCCGCACGACCGCCAAGCCGTTGAGCGCAGCCGGGAACCCCGCGTAGACAGCCATCTGCATCACCACCTCGACGATTTCACGGGGCGAGCAGCCGACATGAAGGGCGGCGTGAACGTGCACCCGAAGTTGAGGCCGGGCATGACCGAGGGCACACAGCGCCGCGACCGTGGCGAGTTCGCGTTCGCGCAGGCCCAGCCCCTTGCGCGCATAGATGTCACCGAACGGGAACTCGACGATGTAGCGCGCGAAATCGGGAAAGGATTTCGCCAGCCCCTCCACAACCTCCAGGCCCGCGGGGCCGTCGACGGCAGCCAGCATCGCGGCGCCGCGTTCGTAGCGGTCGGCGCTCATCGTGCGGTGGGGCAGATTGCAGCGAGGCTGCCTGCGGCGATGGGATGTCTGACGGTCATGAGCGGCTCCTGAATGTGCGATGCAAGCCACTGTAGGCGCAGGCCTCGGCATGGGGAATGACCAAGTTGGTGATACCTTTTCGGTATGTCATCACGCTTGGATTCCCGCTCTCTTGCACTCTTCCTGGCCGTGGCCGACACGTCGAGCTTCCGGCAGGCCGCCGAGACGCTGCATGTGTCCCAACCACCGTTGAGCCGTGCGATCCGTGAACTCGAGGAGCGGCTGGGTGCACGCCTGTTCGACCGCGGTACCCAGGGTGTGAGCCTCACCGAGGCTGGCCGCAAGCTGCTGCCCTACGCGCGAAGCGTCGGGAGATTGCTCCGTGAAGCCGAGGCCAGCCTGGCGCATGAGGGCATGCCGCAGAGTTTGAGGCTCGGCCTGACGAGCGCTGTCGAACCGGCGTGGTTCGGTGGGCTCGCGGAACGGATCCAGGCGAGGCATCCCGACACGGCCGTGTCGGTGATCGTCGACACGTCCCCCAGGCTCGTGCGCCAACTGCGCGCCGGCCGATTGGCGGCAGCTTTCATCGCGCTACCCACGGAGGCCTCTGGTCTTGACGTGATGGAGCTTGACCGGGTGCCGATGATGGTGGCGATGCCATCGTCCCACGGCCTGGCCCGGCGCCGAACCGTCCGGCTCGCCGATCTCGCCGCAGAGGTCATTTTCTGGTTCGAGCGTGCGCGTCAGCCTGCGTTCTACGACCACTGCCAGCGTGTTTTCGCCCATCACGGCTTTGCGCCGCGGAAGGTCAAGGAGCCGGCTGACCATCACGTGTTGCTGGCCGATGTGGCGGGTGGGCGTGGCATTGCCTTGCTGMCAAGATCGTTCGCGGGGTTGCGTCGGGCAGGTGTTTCCTATCGGTCTCTGGTCGAGGGCGAGGAGCTGGCCGTCGGCATCGGATTGGCCACGCCTCGAAACAAGGAGGTCGTGCGGGACTTCCTGGTCGTCGCGGGCCTCGGTACCAGCAAGGCGCGCGAGGTCAAGGCGCCGAGGGCCGGGTAGGAAGGCGAAGGCGGCCCCCTCAGGCCTTGCACCTGGGAGCCGCCTCGATGCCCAGCGCGGCATAGGCCATCGCCGCTTCGGCGGCATAGCCGACCGGCATGACATTGCCGGCGGCGCTGGACAACTGAAAGGCGCCTTCCATCATCGCGAGCAGGCCTGCGGCGAGCGTGTCGGCCGTGACCGTGCTGCGCCGTTCCTCGGCGAGGCAGTCGGCGACGAGCTGGCGCAGCGCCGCGAGTTCTTCGGCAATGGCCTGCTCGTACAGCGMGCGCACCTCGGGCTGTCGCACGGCTTCGGCGCCCACCATCACCCAGGCCGCCACCATGTCGGGCGCCGCGCCTGCACCCAGCCCCAGCCGCGCCTGCACATAGGCCTGCAGGCGTTCGCGTGGTGAAGCCGAGGCATCGGCCAGCGCCGCGAAGCGGTTGCGAGCGTATTCCACGATGGCCTGCACCAGCGACATCAGGATCTCCTGCTTGCTCTTGAAGTGGTAGTGCAGGAGTCCTGGCGTCAGCCCGGCTTCGCGGGCGATCGCCTGCACTGTGGCCTTCTCGTAGCCGTGCTGTGCCATGACCGGCAGCATGGCCGCCACGATCGAGGCGCGGCGGCTTTCGGTGTTGATGGTGCTTCGGGTGCGGGCCATGGCGACAGATATTTTTGGCTATGCGACCAAATTATCGTTGCAATCGGCCGGCTCGGGCTTTAGAGTTTCGATAAGTTGGTTGATTGACCAAATAATGAAACGGAAGCCCATGACGAAGCCTGCAGCCGACATCCCCTGCGCCGCGTCTTCGGTGTCGCCGCTGGCGGCCGACGCCGGGTTCTGCATGCTCATCCCCGGCTTCCTCACCAGGCAGGAGTGCCGTGAGCACATCGCGCAGAGCGACGCGCGCGGATTTGAGGGCGCCGGCAGCCACTACCCGCCTTCGTACCGCAACAACGAACGCCAGGTCGTCGACGATCCGGTGCTGGCGCGGCGCCTCGGCGAGCGCCTGTTCGTGCACGTGCCCGAGCATCTGCTGCTCGATGGTCAACGCTGGGCGTTCGACAGCCTCAACGAGCGTTTCCGATTCTGTCGCTATGGCGCGGGTCAGCAGTTCAATGTGCACCGGGACGGCGTGCACTACCGCGGGCCTGATCGCCGCTCGTGCCTGACCTTCATGGTCTACCTCACCGATGGCGATGCATTCGGCGGCGGCGACACCGTCTTCTACTCCGCTGGCCCGGGCGGCGAGACCGGTGGAGCCCCGGCGCGCGAGATCGGCCGCGTGCGGCCCTGCGCCGGCAGCCTGATCGTCTTCGATCACAGCCTGTGGCATGCAGGCGCGGTGGTGACCCAGGGCGTGAAGCACATTCTTCGAAGTGACGTGCTGTACCGCCGCGAAGGAGAGAGCCGACCGCAAGGTGCTTTCGAGCCCGGCCACGACGGCTACGTGTGGACGATGGCGCGGCTCGGCGAAGACCTGCTGGCCAGCGGTGGACGCGACGGGCTGATCCGCCTGTGGCGCCTCGACGGTGCGTCGCACGGAACGCTGCCGGGCCATCGCCAATCGGTGCTCGGACTGGCCGCGCTGGCCGACGGCAGCCTGGCATCGATCTCGCGCGATGGCGACCTGCGCCTGTGGGACGTGCAAGCAGGGACGTGCACGCGTGTCGTGAAGGCGCATGCCGGCAGCGGCCTTGCGGTGCTCGCTCTGCAAGACGGCACGTTGGCGACCGGCGGCGCCGATGGATCTGTCCGGCATTGGCAGGCCGACGGCTCACTGATCGCGACGCACGACGGTCACGGCGGTTGGGTGTGGTCGCTGGCCGAGTCCGCGCAGGGGCAGCTGGTCTCGGCCAGTGAGGACGGGGCGCTGCGTGTGTGGGACCTGCGTGCCGGCCGTTGCATCGCCACGCTGCCGGGCGCTGCACCGCTGCGTGATGTGGTCGCGCTGGGTATCGACCGACTGGCCAGCGGAGACAGCGAGGGCTGCGTCATGACCTGGGCGCGCTCAGGCGGGGCGTGGATCCCGGTGCGCAGCCTGCGTGCCCACCGTGCGGCGGTGCGCCGGCTGCGCGTGATCGGCGATGGCCTGCTCGCCAGCGCCGGCGAAGACAATCGTGTATGCGTCTGGCGCCTGGCCGATCAGGGCCTGTGCGCCGAGTCACACCATGAGGACTTCGCGACCGACGTGATGCGCGTCCCTGGCGGCTACCTCAGCTGCGCCTACGATGGGCGCATCATCTCGCACGCTCTTTGATGCCACTGCCGTGGACGATCTCTTTCCAGGCTGGCAGCGCGCGTGGGCATCGACCGGGCTGGCCGAGCCGTCGCGCACCTGCTTCGAGGCCCTGTGCAGTGCGTACGCCGAGCCGCAGCGGCACTACCACTCGCTGCAGCACTTGCGGGAATGCCTGGCGCAAGCCGATGAGATCGAGCGCCTTGCGCAGCGCCCGGGCGAAGTGCTGATCGCGCTGTGGTTCCACGACGCCGTCTACGACCCCCAGGCGCGTGGCAACGAGCGGCGCAGCGCCGACTGGGCGCGAGAGGTCATCACGCTGAGCGGGGACGCCGAAGCCGCCGCGCGAGTGCACGCGCTGGTGATGGCGACCGAGCACCATGCCGTGCCCGAGACGCCCGATGCCCAGGTACTGGTCGATGTGGATCTGTCGATCCTCGGCGCTCACGCCGCGCGCTTCGATGAATATGAGCGGCAGGTGCGCGAGGAGTACCTCCACGTGCCGGCGTTCGTCTACCGAATGAAGCGCCGCGCCGTGCTGCAAGGCTTCCTGTCACGGCCGCGGCTCTTCAACACGGATGCCCACCTTGAACGCCTGGAGGGAACGGCTCGCGCCAACCTGCGCCGCTCCATCGAGGCAACCGACCTCAGTCATCGGCCATCTTGATCGACAGCTCGACGTCCCACAGCAGCTTTCTCGGCTCGAGGGCCGCTCAGGCTTGAGCGGCAATCGCGCCCATCAGAAGGCAAAAACTGCACGGCTACTTCGTGGCAGCCTGCGCCGACCACCGTGCCATCGTCTGCATCGTCCGCTGGATCGGCTCGGGGCCGATGCTCTCCGAGCCGGCGAACGGCCGGTCCATCGCGGCGATGAAGAAGAACACCAGGCCGAACACGCCCGACAGCAGGCCCATCGCGGTGATGTTGAACGCAGAGCGCGGCAGCACGTAGGTCGTCAACAGGGTCAGCATCGTCGCCAGCACGACGACGCTCCACAGCGTGCTGGGCACCTGCGCCTCGCTGGCCTGGGTGCGTTCCCGGCGAGCCCGGATCAGTTCGTTGGTGCGTGCCCAGATCTCCGGCATCAAGGCCGCTTCGCGCGGCCCCGCCGGGTCGATGCGGCCGACCGCGCGAAACATGTCGTCGAGCAGGTCGCGCGCCTGCTCCGGCAGTTCGCCCCTGCGCATCGCGGCCCATTCCTGATCGACCACCACCGCGGCGTACTTCTGCAGCAGGTCGCGGGCCTGGCGCGCTGGCACGGTGTCGTAGACCACCAGGTCGCGCGCCAGCGCCGTCATCACGACGGCCTCGGTGCGCACCGCCTTCTCGGCCGAGCCGAACGACTCCCACACCGAGATCGCCGAGAACGCGAGCAGCAGCGAGTTGATGGTGGCGATCACGCCGAGCAGCGCGATCGCGAGGTTGCGGTCGCTTTCGGCGAACGTGACGCGGCACACGCGCTGGAAGACGGCGTAGCCGACCAGCCCGACCAGGACCCAGCCGCCGCTGATCAAGAGGCCGAAAAGCCAGTTCGGAAGGTCGTAGAGGGCCAGTGGCATGCCGCCACGATAGCCATGCACTCCGCGCTGAGCCATCAGCGAATTGCTGAAATGCCCCTTCGAATAACCCGCGAGTGGAACAGCGCCGGGCGGGCTACGCCACCTGCGAACGCACCCACGAGACGATTTCCTGCGCCGGCAGCGCACCGCTGCGGCGGGCCACCTCCTTGCCGCCGCGGAACAGCAGCAGCGTCGGGATGCTGCGGATGCCGTAGGCGGCCGCGCTGCGCTGCGCCGCCTCGGTGTCGAGCTTCGCGAAGCGCACGCCGGGCAGTTGCCGCTGCGCCGCCTCGAACTGCGGGGCCATCGAGCGGCACGGGCCGCACCATTCGGCCCAGCAGTCCACCAGCAGCGGCATCTCGTTGCCGGCCACGTGGCGCTCGAGGCTCGCATCGTCGACCTCGATCGGGTGCGCCGGCAGCAGGCTCTTGCCGCACTGGCCGCACAGCGGGTCGTCGCCCAGCCGGGCGTCGGGCACGCGGTTGCGGGTCAGGCAGTGGGGGCAGACTATTTGCATGGCAGAACTCCTGTCGAAGCCGCGGGCCGAGCGCCGGACCGCCCCAAGCCGGCCCGCATCCCCCTGGGGGATCGGTTGATGTACCCGTCAACCGAGGGGCTCATAGTTCTCAGGGAAGAAATGGCGCTCGATCAGCTCGATCAGGATGTGCAGCACCTTGATGTGCAGCTCCTGCACGCGGTCGGCATAGCGGCCGCCCGGCGTGCAGACGTAGACGTCGGCGAGCGCCTCGAACTCCGGGTTGCGCTTGCCGGTGAGGGCGATCACCGACAGGCCGTTCGCCTTCGCGGCGCGGGCGGCGCGCAGGATGTTCTTGCTGGTGCCGCTGGTGCTGATCGCCAGCAGGCAATCGCCCGGCCGGCCGTGCGCCTCGACATAACGCGAGAACACCTGCTCGTAGCCGAGGTCGTTGCCGACGCAGCTCATGTGGCTGGCGTCGCTGATCGCCGCGGCGCCGAGGGGAGGGCGGTCGTCGCGGTAGCGGCCGGTCAGCTCTTCGGCGAAATGCATCGCATCGCACATCGAGCCGCCGTTGCCGCACGAGTAGACGCGGCCCTTGCGCTCGAAGACCTGGATCAGCAGCGCGGCCGCCTGCTCGACGCTCGCGAGGGCGGGGCCGTCGGACAGCAGTGCGTCGAGCGCGCGCTGGGCTTCGCGCAGGTTGGATTGGATGTGTTCGATCATGTCGGGTGTTCCATCGGTGCATCTGGGGACGGCCAGCCCGTCCGCAATGCCCCGAGGTTAACCCTTGGCCGCGCCCAATTCGCCGGCAGCCGGGGCAATCCGACGCAGCCGGGGCGCATGCAGGGACAGCACGCAGACCGCCCAGCACACCCACGCGGTCCACAGCGAGTGGCTCAGGTAGTGCGCGCCGCGCATCACCTGCACCCAGGCGAAGACGCTGCCGCACGCCAGCGTGATGGCCAGCCAGCGGCGCGCGGCCACCGGGGCCACCCGGCGCAGCGCGAACCAGCCGGCGAGGAACGAGAACGCGGTCGACGCGTGGCCGGACGGGAAGCACTGGCCCGAGCCGCCGTCGCGTTTCCAGAACTGCCAGTGCGGCACGTAGTCGAGCACGTCGCCGCCGAAGCGGGCCAGGTCCCACGGGCAGCTGGTGGCGCTGTGGCGCTTGAGCAGCGGAACCAGGATCACGCAGGCCAGCGTGGTCGTCACCCACCAGACGCGCTCCCGCTTCGCCAGGCCGCGGGCGAACGGCAGCGGGCGCCAGATGCCGACCAGCAGCACGCCGAACAGCAGCCAGGCCGGCCAGCGCGCGGCATCGTGCAGCAGCGTGCCGGTGAGCCAGCGATCGCGCCACGCAAAGCCGTGGGCGTTGCCGAACCACGACGTGAGGGCCAGGTCGAGGCCGCTCAGGTCCCAGGCCAGCAGCACGGCCAGCGACAGCAGCACGACCATCAGGTCGGTGCGCAGCGGGGTGGGCGGCCGGGCTGGCGTGGCAGGAAAGGCGTGGGCGACCATGGGCAGCGATGCTCGCGACCCAGACTTAGGGCCGCCTTAGCTCGGGCACCCGGCGATCCGACCTTGTCAACTGCGTCACGCGGGATAAGCCATCCCCAAACCGTGTGATATGGTCGCGCCGCGCATGCCGCGGGGCTCAGCCCGTGGCGTGCAGCCTGGTCTCGGCGTACGAAGGAAAGTCGGTCAGACAAGAACCGGCACGGGAGGCGGCGCCTGTCGCAACTCATGGAAACTCCGATGTCGAAAACTCTGGCACAACTGAAAAAAGAGATCGCAACCCTCACGCGCGAAGCCGAGAAGCTGCAGCGCAAGGAAGTCGAAGGCGTCGTCGTACGCATCAAGGAAGCGATCGAGGCCTATGGCCTGACGGCCGCCGACCTGGGTCTCGGGGGCGCCAGGCGCGGCCCGAAGGCTGCCACCAAGAAGGTCGCAGCGAAGCGTGGTCGCAAGAAGGCGGGCGGTGACGTCAAGTTCCGCGACGAGTCCGGCAACGTCTGGGGCGGCCGCGGGCCGCGCCCGAAGTGGCTGCGTGATGCATTGGCCGCCGGCAAGCAACTGTCGGACTTCGCGGTCTAAAAAAGAAGCGCGATCCCTCGGTCGACGGGGACGTCGACCGATCCTCGGGTATTCCCTCTGGTCATTGATTTGCGATGAAATTCAAATAGCAAACGTTCGCGCAAACGTTTGCGTATGAAAACGACAGTCATAGCGACGAAAACGTGGTGCGAACGAAGTACTGTCCGGGCGGTTCATCGACCCGACGTCCGGGCAACAATCCACGCCTCGAGGAGACACTCGCAATGACGATCGCATTCCACAGCCGCCGCCGCAGCATCGCCGTGGCCGCCACGGCCCTGGCCGCCGGCTTCTTCCTGACCGCCGCCCATGCCGACGACGCCAAGCCGCGCGTCGGCCTGGTGATGAAGTCGCTGGCCAACGAGTTCTTCAAGAACATGACCGAAGGCGCGCTGGCCCACGAGAAGAAGCGCGGCGACTTCTCGCTGAAGGCCGTCGGCATGCAGTCGGAGACCGACTTCGACGCGCAGACCGCCGCGGTCGAGAACTTCGTGACGCAGAAGTACGACGTGATCGTGATCGCGCCGGCCGATTCGCGGGCGATGGTCGCGCCGGTCGCGAAGGCGCTGAAGGCCGGCATCACGGTCGTCAACTTCGACGTGGCGCTGGATCCCGCAGCGATGAAGAAGGCCGGCCTCGACCTCGCCTTCGTCGGCCCTGACAACCGCGCCGGCGCCAAGATGGCCGGCGATGAACTCGCGAAGGCGATCGGCCCGGGCGCCAAGATCGTCATCATCGAAGGCAACCCCGGCGCCGACAACGCGCTGCAGCGCAAGCTGGGCTTCGAGGACGCGGCCAAGGCCGGCAAGCTGAACATCGTCGCGTCGCAGACCGCGCACTGGGAGACCGAGGAGGCGAACGCCGTCTTCACGAACATCCTGACCGCCAACCCCGACATCAAGGGCGTGATGGTCGCCAACGACTCGATGGCGCTCGGCGTCTCGAAGGCGCTCGATGCCGCGGGCAAGTCCGGGCAGATCAAGGTGGTGGGCTTCGACAACATCCCGGCCATCCGCCCGCTGATCAAGCAGGGCAAGGTGCTCGCCACCGTCGACCAGTTCGGCACCGAGATGGCCGCCAACGCGATCGACTACGGCATCAAGTCGCGCAAGGACAAGCAGCCGCTGAAGGGCTGGGTCAAGACGCCGATCGAGCTCGTCACGGCCAAGAACCTGAAGTAAAACCGCGCTGTCCAGGGAGCCCGCGCGTGGACCAGCACGACAACAACATCACCGCCACCACCGCCACCGTCGCGCTCGAGCTGCAGGGCTTGACGCGCCGGCACCCCGGCGTGATCGCGCTCGACGGCGTCGACCTCACGCTGAGGCGCGGCGAGGTGCACGCGCTGGCCGGCGAGAACGGCGCCGGCAAGTCCAGCCTGATCAAGATCCTGTGCGGCGCCGACCGCCCCGACGCCGGCCGCATGCGGCTGTTCGGCGAGGCCTACGCGCCGCAGTCGCCGCTGGCGGCGATGCGCGCCGGCATCCGCGTCGTGCACCAGGAGCTGCACATGCTGGGCGAGCTGTCGGTGGCCGAGAACCTGCTGTTCGAGCGGTTGCCGCGCACCCGGCTCGGCCTGCTCGACCGCGCCGCGATGGACCAGCGGGCGCGCGAGCTGCTCGCGCTGGTCGGGCTGGACGAGCTGTCGCCGGCCACGCGCGTCGGCACGCTGGGCATGGCGCAGCAGCAGTTGATCGAGATCGCGAAGGCGCTGTCGAACCAGCGCGGCGGCGGGGCTGCGGGAACCGCGCGCATCGTCATCATGGACGAACCCACCGCCACGCTGACCCCGCGCGAGACCGACCGCCTGCTGGCGATCATCCGCAAGCTGCGCGACGACGGCGTCACGGTGGTGTTCGTCTCGCACCACCTGCAGGAGCTGTTCGAGGTCTGCGACCGCGTCACGGTGCTGCGCAACGGCCGGCACGTCGCGACGCAGCCGATGGCCGGCACCTCGACCGGCGAGCTGGTGCGGCTGATGGTGGGGCGCGAGCTGGTCGAGCGGCCGCCGCGCGTTGCGCCGGTGCTCGACGCGAACCAGCCCACGGCGCTGCGCGTCGAAGGCCTGCGCCACGCCGGCCGGCGCGAGCTGTCGTCCGAGGCCGCGCCGATCAGTTTCAGCCTGCGCTACGGCGAGATCGTCGGGCTCGCCGGCCTGGTCGGCTCCGGCCGCACCGAGACGCTGCGCGCGATCTTCGGCGCCGACCGCGCGGCCGCCGGGCAAGTCTTCCGCGACGACCGCCCGGTGCACATCGCGAGCCCGCGTGATGCGCTCGCGCACGGCATCTGCCTCGTCACCGAGAACCGCAAGGAAGAGGGCCTGGTGCTCGACATGCCGATCCGCGCCAACCTCAGCCTGGCGCAGCTCGGTGCGGTGTCGCGCGGCGGGCTGCTGAAGGCCGAGGCCGAGAACGYCGCCGCGCGCCACATGGCCGGCGAGCTGCAGATCCGGCTCGCGTCGATCGCGCAGCCGGTGCGCCAGCTGTCCGGCGGCAACCAGCAGAAGGTGGTGCTCGGCAAGTGGCTGCTGCGCGACCCGAAGGTGCTGCTGCTCGACGAGCCGACGCGTGGCGTCGACGTCGGGGCCAAGGCCGAGATCCATGCGCTGCTCGAACGCATGGCCGCGCAGGGCATGGCGGTGCTGGTGGTGTCGTCCGACCTGCGCGAGCTGATCGGCCTGTGCGACCGCATGCTGGTGATGAGCCGCGGCGTGCTGGTCGGCGAGGTGCCGCGCGCGCAGTTCGATGAAGAGGCCATCCTCGCGATGGCCTACTGTGAATACCTGGTGCGTCCGCAGCAAGCGGCACGTGCAGCGGCCTGAGGCATGGATGCGATGCAAACGATGAACCTGACTCCCCCGAAACCCGCCGGCAATGCCTCGGCGGGCGACCGCGCCGCGCTGGTGCTGCGCGAGGCCGGCATCGGCCTGGCGCTGCTGCTGCTGGTGGGCGTGTTCGCGCTGCTGTCGCCGATCTTCCTGACGGCCGGCAACCTGACGAACATCTTCACGCAGATCTCGATCAACGTGGTCCTCGCGGTCGGCATGACCTTCGTGATCCTGATCGGCGGCATCGACCTGTCGGTCGGCTCGGTGATGGCGTTCTGCGCGGTGGTGGCCGGCACGGTGCTGAAGCTCGACGGGCTCGAGCCGGCGGCGGCGATCCCGCTGGCACTCGCCGCCAGCATCGCGGTCGGCGCGGCCTGCGGGCTGGTCAACGGCGCGGTGTCGGCGTGGTGGGCGATCCCGTCGTTCATCGTCACGCTCGGCATGCTGAACATCGCGCGCGGCGCGGCGCTGCAATGGACGCAGGCGCGCTCCATCTACGAATTCCCCGACGCCTTCAACGACTTCGGCAGCGCCACGCTGCTGGGCGTGCCGGCGATCTTCCTGGTGGCGCTGGCGCTGGTGGCGGCCGGCTGGTTCGTGCTCAACCGCACCGTGTTCGGCCGGCTGGTCTACGCGATCGGCAACAACGAGGAGGCGGTGCGGCTGGCCGGCCACAACGTTCGCTTCCACAAGATCGCGGCCTTCGTGATCTGCGGCGCGGCGGTCGGCGTCGGCGCGGTGATCTACATGACGCGGCTGACGATCGCGAGCCCGATCTCGGGCATCGGCTTCGAGCTGAACGCGATCGCGGCGGTGATCATCGGCGGCACCAGCCTGTCCGGCGGGCGCGGCTCGATCATCGGCACGCTGCTCGGAGCGTGCATCATCGGGGTCCTGGCCAACGGCCTGATCCTGATCGGCATGAGCGACTTCCTTCGACAGATGGTCACCGGTTTCGTCATCATCCTCGCGGTGGTGCTGGACGTGCTGCGCGCACGGCTGGCGCAGCGTGCCGCGCGATGAACCACACCGAACGCAGCGGCGGCAGCGGCCGCGACGCGCGGGTGCCGGCCCGCCTCAGCACCATCAAGGACGTGGCGCAGCAGGCCCAGGTGTCGGTGACGACGGTGTCGCACGTGGTCAACGGCACGCGCTTCGTCAGCGAGGCGGCTCGCCAGCGGGTGCAGCAGGCGATCGAGGAGCTGCGCTACGTGCCGAGCGCGCTGGCGCGCAGCCTGAAGAGCAACCGCACCCACACCGTCGGGATGATGATCCCGAACAGCTCGAACCCGTATTTCGCCGAGATCATCCGCGGCATCGAGGACACCTGCTACGAAGCCGGCTTCAACGTGATCCTGTGCAACTCCGACGACGACCCGCTGAAGCAGAGCACCTACGTGCGCCTGCTCAGCGAGAAGCAGGTCGACGGGCTGATCGTGATGTCGTCCGGTGCCGATGGCGAGCTGCTCGACACGCTGCGCGACGCCAACATGCCGCAGGTGGTGGTCGACCGCGAGATCGACGACCTGGAGGCCGACCTGGTCGAGGTCAACCACGAGGCGGGTGGCGTGATCGCGACCGAGCACCTGCTGTCGCTCGGGCACCGGCGCATCGCCTGCATCGCCGGGCCGCAGACGCTCTCGTCGGCGCGCCAGCGCGTGCTGGGCTACCACCGCGCGCTGCGCGAAGCCGGCCTGGCGGTCGACGACCGGCTGCTGCGCAGCGCCGATTTCACGAGCGCCGGCGGCCATGCCGCGATGGTCTCGCTGCTGCAGGCCGGCGTGCAGCCGACCGCGGTGTTCGTCTCGAACGACCTGATGGCGATCGGCGCGGTCTGCGCGGCGGCCTCGCACGGGCTGCGCATTCCGCAGGACCTGTCGGTGATCGGTTTCGACGACATCGCGCTGTCGGCCTACAGCAACCCGCCGCTGACGACAGTCGCGCAGCCCAAGCACCGCACCGGCGAGCTGGCGGCGCAGCTGCTGATGCAGCGCATCGCCGACCGCGGGCGCGCGTTGCAGCGCGAGATCCTGCAGCCGTCGCTGACGGTGCGCCACTCGACGGGGCCGGTGCCCACATGACTCGGAACATCGTCGTGCTCGGCAGCGTGAATGCCGACCTGGTGCTGCGCTGCGAGCGCCTGCCGGCGCCCGGCGAGACGGTGCACGGGCGCGAGTTCAAGGTGCTGCCGGGCGGCAAGGGCGCGAACCAGGCGGTGGCCGCGGCGCGGCTGGGCGCGGCGGTCAGCTTCATCGGCTGTGTCGGTGCCGACGACCATGGGCGCGAGGCGCGCCGCCGGCTCGCGGCCGAGGGCGTCGAGCTCACGCACCTGGCCGACGTGGCGCAGCCCACCGGCGTCGCGATGATCCTGGTCGACGACCGCGGGCAGAACAGCATCGCGCTGTCGGCCGGCGCAAACGCGGCGCTCGGTGTCGCGCAGGTCGAGGCGGCCGCGGCGCAGATCGCGTCGGCGGCGCTGCTGGTGTGCCAGCTCGAATCGCCGCTCGCGGCGGTGGCGCGGGCGATCGCCATCGCGCAGGCGGCCGGCGTGCCGGTGCTGCTGAACCCGGCGCCGGCGCAGGCGCTGCCGGCGGCGCTGCTGCAGCAGGTCGACATCCTGGTGCCGAACGAGAGCGAGGCGGCGGTGCTGCTCGGCGAGGCGCTGGCACCGGCCGATGCAGCGGCGCGGCTG
>NZ_JBFUFQ010000138.1:0-15404 GCF_056403355.1 Rhizobacter sp. P2_H3
GCCGTCGGCCGGCAGCGTGTCGCTGTTCGGTCGCGATCCGTGGGCGATGCCGGGCCGCGAGCTGCGCCGCTTGCGCGGGCGGCTGTTCCTCGCGCCGCAGGTGCCGCCGCTGCCGCCGCGCCAGCGTGTCGTGACGGCGGTGCTGGCCGGGCGGCTGC
This sequence comes from Rhizobacter sp. P2_H3, assembly GCF_056403355.1. Classification (NCBI taxonomy): domain Bacteria; kingdom Pseudomonadati; phylum Pseudomonadota; class Betaproteobacteria; order Burkholderiales; family Sphaerotilaceae; genus Rhizobacter; species Rhizobacter sp. P2_H3. The sequence continues at coordinate 159 of NZ_JBFUFQ010000138.1, forward strand.
CGGCGATGGGGCTGCTGCAGAGCCTGCGCACGCTGTGGAGCCCGCGCGACGCGGACCTCGCACAGGCGGCGCTCGCCGAGCTGGGCCTGGCCGACAAGCTGTGGCTGCGCGTCGATCGCCTCTCCGGTGGCGAGCGGCAGCGTGTCGGGCTGGCACGCGCGCTGGTGTCGCAGGCCGGGCTGTGGCTGGTCGACGAACCCTTGTCGGCACTCGATCCGACCCGCGCGCGCGTCGTGATCGATGCGCTGCTCGGCGCCGCGCGGCGCGACGGCCGCACGCTGGTGTGCAGCCTGCACCAGGTGGACGTGGCGCGCGAGCGCTTCGCGCGCATCGTCGCGCTGCGCGCGGGCGTGTGCGTGTACGACGGTCCGGCGGCGGGGCTGGACGATGCGGCGCTGCGCGAGTTGTATGCGGGCGAGGTGGCGGCGCCGGCCCCGGATGCCCCGGCGGCAGGCACCGGCCTGTTGCCCGAAAGCATGTGCCGCTGATGGAGCAGGCCGTGCGTCCGGGCGCCGCCGCGCTGCGCGATCCGGCGCTGCTGCGCAGGGTGTCGCTGCTGCTGGCGGCGGCGGTGCTGGCGTGGCCGCTGCTGGTGTGGACCGAGTTCAACCCGGCGACGCTGCTGGACGCGCGCAGCCTGCGGGCGACCTGGAAGTTCGTGTCGGAGTTCATCCCGCCGAAGCACGATGCGGCGTTCCTGGGGCTGCTGCTGCAGGAGACCTGGCGCACCGTCGCGATCGCGACGGCGGGCCTGGCACTGGCGTGGGGGGTGGCGGTGCCCCTGGCCTTCCTGGCGACGGCGCGCCTGTCGCTCAGTGCGATCGCGACGCCGATGGGCCTGCTGCCGGCGCTGCTGCGGCAGGCGATCCGCTGGGTGCTGGTGGTGCTGCGCTCGATCCCCGAGCTGGTGTGGGCGCTGCTGTTCGTGCGGGCCGTGGGCCTGGGCCCGACCTCGGGCGTGCTGGCGATCGCGATCACCTACGGCGGCATGCTGGCCAAGGTGTATGCGGAGATCCTGGAAAGCAGCGACCCCGCGGCCACCCAGGCGCTGCTGCGCAACGGCAGCGGGCGCCTGCAGGCGCTGTGGTTCGGCGCGCTGCCGGAGTGCGCCGGCGAGCTGGTCAGCTACACGGTGTACCGCTGGGAGTGCGCGATCCGCTCGTCGGTCGTGCTCGGTTTCGTCGGCGCGGGCGGCCTGGGCCAGATGCTCGACAGCTCGGCGAAGATGTTCGCCGGCAGTGAGGTGAGTGCGATCCTGCTGGTGTTCGTCGCGCTGGTGTGGGCGAGCGATCGGGTCAGCGCGCTGTTGCGGCGGGTGATGGCATGACGCGCCCCGAACGGTCGTGGTCCGGGTGGCTGGTGCTGGCCGGCGTGCTGGCGCTGGTCGTGGCGAGTTTCGCGAGCCTGGGGCTGCACTGGCGCGAATTCTTCGCGCCGTCCGAGCTCGTCAAGCTGGCCGGGTTCGGTGCCAGCTTCTTTCCGCCGGAGATGTCTCCCGCGTTCCTGCGGCGCACGCTGGAGGCGGCCGGCGAGACGATCGCGATGTCGCTGCTCGGCACCGTCCTCGCCGCGGCTGCCGGGGTGTGCATGGCGCTGCCGGCCAGCGCCCGCGGAGGGCGGGTGGTGGCGCTGCTGCACGGCGGCGCACGCCTGCTGCTGAACGCGCTGCGTTCGATCCCCGAGCTGGTGTGGGCCTCGCTGCTGCTGATCGCGGCCGGGCTGGGCCCGTTCCCCGGCACGCTGGCGCTGGCCTTGCACACGACCGGCGTGCTGGGCCGGTTGTTCGCCGAGAGCATCGAGAACGCGGCGCCCGGCCCGGCGCTCGCGTTGCGCGTGCGCGGCGCCGGCCGCCTGCGCGTGTTCCTGTGGGCGACGCTGCCGCAGGTGCTGCCGCAACTGCTGTCGTACAGCCTCTACCGGTGGGAGAACAACATCCGCGCGGCAGCGGTGCTGGGCGTGGTGGGGGCGGGCGGCCTGGGCCAGATGCTGTACTACCACCTGGGCCTGTTCCAGATGCACGAGACCTGCACGGTGCTGCTCGCGATGATCGCGCTGGTCGCGATCGTCGATGCAGTGTCGTTCGCCGCGCGGCGCGTCCTGGGCCGATGACCCTAGGTTCCGATGGCCCGGAGCACCTCGTAGCAAGCCCCCATCGTGTCGGCATCCGTCTCCCCGGCCGGGCTCCCCGCGTCGCCGAGCGGGCGGTTGTCCTGCGACAGGACCCGGTGCCAGCCCCCGTGCGGATGGTCGACGAAATGCGCCCAGCTGTGCTCCCAGAGGCGGTCGTACCAATCCCAGTAGCCGCCCTCGCCGGTGCGCACCGCCAGCCCGGCGGCGGCGGCCAGCGCCTCGGCCTGTACCGAGGCGTGCTTGTCGTGGTCGACGACCGCGCGGTCCGCTGCGAAGCCGCGGAACAAGCCGCCGTGCTTCGCATCCCAGTTGTGCTGCGTCGCGGCCGCGAACAACTCGCGCGCCCGCGGCAGGAGCCAGTCGCTCGCCCGGTGCCGGTCCAGCATCAGCAACAGCCTGGCCCACGCCGCATGGTGTCCCGTCTGGAAGCCCGGCGGCCGGGAGCGATTGCCGGCGTCGTCGCCGTGATCGCCCCGGTCGATCGACCAGTCGAGCCGGTAGTGCTCCCAGACCAGCCCGTGCGACAGCGCCGCCAGCCGCTGCGTGACCGAGCGCGCGAGCGTCTCGGCGCGGTCGAGGAAGCGGCTCTCGCCGGTCGCCTCGAATGCCGCCAGCATCGCCTGGCAGGCGCGCAGGTTCGCGTTCTGCCCGCGGTACGGCGCGAGCTTCCAGTCGGCACTCGCTTCGTCGGCATACAGCCCGTGCGCCGGCTCCCAGAAGTGCTGCTCCAGCAAGCCGAAGGTCTCGTGCAGCCCGAGCCGGGCGTCCTCGATGTCGGCCCTCAGCGCCTGTGCGTGCGCCAGCAGCACGAAGGCGAGGCCTTCGCAGCGGTTCGTCGCGTCGAGCACGTCGCGCTCGCCGTAGTTGCCGCCGGCACCGTGCCAGCGCACCTGCCACGCATAGCCGCCGGTGTCGGCGTCGCGGTGCGCATCACGCAGGAAACGCAGCCCGTGGCGCGTCGCCTCGCGCCATTCCGGGCGGCCGAAGTGCCGCGCCGCCATCGCATGGTTGACGACGCAGCACGCGCTGCCGACGAGCTCGCGCGTCTCGCGGTCACTGACCGTGCCGTCGTCATGGAAGAACTGGAAGAAGCCGCCGCTCGGGTCGCGGCTGCGGCCCTCGCGCAACGACATCGTGTCGAGGACGTGCCGGCGCAGGAAGTCGGGTGAGCGGAAGTCGATGATCGGTGTCATGCACTGCCTCCTCGCGTCGTCCTCGCGGACGTACGGTTGACATCACCCCACGGTGCTCACCCCATGGGCTTCACCCCACCACGCGCTGCTCGCTCTTCGCGTCGAACAGGTGCGCATCCTCCGGCTGCCAGCGCAGGTGCACGCTGTCGCCCACATGCTGGTGCACCTTTCCGGCCACGCGTGCCGTCAGCTTGCCGACCGCCGTGTCGACCATCGCATAGGTCTCCGGCCCGGTCGGCTCCAGCATGCTGATCGTGCCCGCCAGTCCCTGCTCGGCGAACGACAGGCTCTCCGGCCGCAGCCCGTAGCTGATGCCGGCACCGTTGGTCGATTGCAGCGCGCCGCGCTGCGCATCGTTCAGCAGCAGCGGCACGCCCTGCGAGCTCAGGCCGTCGGCCGCACGCTGGCTGTCGATGATGTTCATCGCCGGCGAGCCGATGAACTCGGCGACGAAGCGCGTCGCCGGGCGCGAGTAGATGTCGTCGGGCGTGCCGAACTGCTGCACCAGGCCGTCGCGCATCACCGCGATGCGGTCGCCCAGCGTCATCGCCTCGACCTGGTCGTGCGTCACGTAGACGGTGGTGGTAGCGGTGCGCTGGTGCAGCAGCTTGATCTCGGCGCGCATCTCGACGCGCAGCTTCGCGTCCAGGTTCGACAGCGGCTCGTCGAACAGGAACAGCTTCGGGTTGCGCGCGAGCGCCCGGCCCATCGCGACGCGCTGGCGCTGTCCACCCGACAGCTGGCCCGGCTTGCGGTCGAGCAGGTGCTCGATCTGCAGCATCTTCGAGACGCGCTGGATCGCCTCCTGGCGCTGTGCCTTCGGCACGTTGCGCATCTCGAGGCCGAACGCGATGTTCTGCCCGACGTTCATGTTCGGGTACAGCGCGTAGCTCTGGAACACCATCGCGATGTCGCGGTCCTTCGGCAGCGCGTAGGTCACGTCGCGGTCGGCGATGTGGATGCTGCCGGTGGTCGGCGTGTCGAGCCCCGCGATCATCGACAGCAGCGTGCTCTTGCCGCAGCCGGACGGGCCGACCAGGATCAGGAACTCGCCGTTCTCGACCTCGATGTCGATGCCCTTGAGGATCTCCACCGGGCCGTAGCTCTTGCGGACGTTGCGAATTGAAAGTGCACCCATGACGTTTTCTCTTTGAAGCCCGGGCCGGTCAGCCCTTGACGGCGCCGGCGGTGAGGCCGCGCACGAAGTATTTGCCTGCGACGATGTAGACGAACAGCGTCGGCAGCGCGGCGATCATCGCGGCGGCCATGTCGACGTTGTATTCCTTCACCGCGCTGGAGGTGTTGGCCAGGTTGTTCAGGCCGACCGTGATCGGCTTGGACGCGCCGCCCGAGAACACCACGCCGAACAGGAAATCGTTCCAGATGTTCGTGAACTGCCAGATCAGCGTGACCACCACGATCGGCGTCGACAGCGGCAGCACGATGCGCCAGAAGATGCGCCAGAAGCCCGCGCCGTCCAGCATCGCCGCCTTGATCAGCTCGTCGGGCAGGCCGACGTAGTAGTTGCGGAAGAACAGCGTCGTCGACGGCAGGCCGGCGATGATGTGCACCGCGACCAGCCCCCAGATCGAGCTCGCGATGCCGAACCAGCCGAGCACCTGCGACATCGGCAGCAGCACCACCTGCAGCGGCATGAACATGCCGAACAGCATCATCGCGAACATGAACTCGCTGCCGCGGAAGCGCCACTTGCTCAGCACGTAGCCGTTGATCGCGCCGAGCGTGCTCGACACCAGCACCGCCGGCACCACCATCAGCACCGAGTTGAAGAAGAACGGCTTCAGGCCGCCRCAGTCGATGCCGGTGCAGGCGCTCGACCAGGCCTTGGCCCACGAGGCGAAGCTGGGCGCCATCGGCAGCGACAGCAGGTTGCCCTCGCGCACCTCGTTCATGTCCTTCAGCGAGGTCGTGAGCATCACGTACATCGGCAGCAGGAAGACCAGCGCGAACAGCAGCAGCACGGACCACAGCGCCGCGCGGTGCCAGTTGAATTTGTTTCCCATGTCTTGTTCTCTCGGCGGCCGCTCAGCGCTTGCCGCGCAGTTCGGAATAGAGGTAGGGCACGACCAGCGCCGCCACGGTGGCCAGCATGATCGTCGCCGACGCCGCGCCCAGGCCGATCTGGCCGCGCGAGAACGCCATCGTGTACATGAAGGTGGCCGGCAGGTCGGTCGCATAGCCCGGGCCGCCGGCGGTCAGCGCCATCACCAGGTCGAAGCTCTTGATCGCCAGGTGGCTCAGCACCATCAGCGTGCTGAAGAAGACCGGCCGCAGGCTCGGGATGATGATGCGCCAGTAGATGCGCGGCAGGCTCGCGCCGTCGATCTGCGCGGCCTTCAGGATCGAGTCGTCGATGCCGCGCAGGCCGGCCAGGAACAGCGCCATCACGAAACCGGCGCTCTGCCAGACGCCGGCGATCACGACGGTGTAGATCGCCATGTCGGGGTCGATCAGCCAGCTGAAATGGAAGTTCTCGAAACCCCAGCCCTGCATGACCTTCTCGAGGCCCAGACCGGGATTCAGGATCCACTTCCAGGCGGTGCCGGTGACGATGAAGCTCAACGCCATCGGGTAGAGGTAGATGGTGCGCAGCACGCCTTCGACGCGGATCTTCTGGTCGAGCAGGATGGCCAGCAGCAGGCCGATGGCCATGCCGAAGAAGATGAACAGGCCGCCGAAGATGCCGAGGTTCTTCAGCGCGACCCACCAGCGTTCGCTCTCGAACAGGTTGGTGTACTGCTGCAGCCCGATGAATTCATAGTTGGGCAGCAGGCGCGAGGCCGACACCGACAGGTAGCCGTTCCACGCGATCAGGCCGTAGATGAAGAAGAAGGCCAGGAAGAACGACGGTGCGACGACCAGCTTGGGCATCCACTGGCTGAGGCGTACGGAGGCGGAGGATTTCATGGGCGGGCCAACCGGGGGCGGGACGCGAGTATTGCGCCATCCCCGTGCAACAGGAAGACGGCGCCCGAGCGGGCGCCGTCCGAGGCAGGGCTAAAGCCTGATTACTTCGTCTTGGCGGCAGCGACCAGGCGGTCCTGCGCCTGGGCCGACGTGATCTTCTCGTCGTTCCAGAACTGCGACACCACGTCCTTGATCGCGCCTTCGGCAGCCGACGGAACCGCCATGCCGTGGGCGATCGACGGGACCAGCGTGCCGGCCTTCGAGGTCGACACGAAGTCGGCGGCCGAGGTCTTCGCGCAATCGTCGAACTTCTTCAGGTCCATGCCCAGGCGAACCGGGATCGAGCCCTTGTTCAGGTTGAACACTTCCTGGAATTCCGGCGACATGATCGCGGTGGCCAGGTCCTGCTGGGCCTTCTGGTTGGCCGGGTCCTTCAGCTTGAACAGCGCGAAGCTGTCGACGTTGTAGGTGTACGACTTCGCGGTGCCGGGGGCGGCCACGCAGGTGAAGTCCTTGCCCGGGACCTTGCCGGCGGCCAGGAACTCGCCCTTGGCCCAGTCGCCCATGATCTGCATGCCGGCCTCGCCCTTGATCACCATCGCGGTGGCCAGGTTCCAGTCGCGGCCCGGGGCGTTCTTGTCGGTGTAGCCCTTGACCTTGCGGAAGGTCGTCAGCACCTTGTCCATCGTCGCGCTCTTCAGCGAGCCGGCGTCGAGCTGCACCAGGGCCTTCTTGTAGAAGTCCGCACCGCCGACGCCCAGCGCGACAGCCTCGAACGTGGTGAAGTCCTGCCAGTTCTGGCCGCCGTGGGCGATCGGGATGATGCCGGCCTTCTTCAGCGCTTCAGCGGCGACGAAGAACTCGTCCCAGGTGGTCGGCACCTTGGCGCCGGCCTTCTTGAAGGCTTCCGGGTTGGCCCACAGCCAGTTCACGCGGTGCACGTTGACCGGTGCGGCGACGTAGTGGCCCTGGTACTTCAGGCCGTCGGCGATGGCCTTGGGCAGCAGGTCGTCCCACTTGTTGGCCTTGGCGACGTCGTCCATGTTGGCGAGCACGCCTTCCTTGGCCCATTCCYGGATCGACGGGCCCTTGATCTGCGCCGCGGCCGGGGCGTTGCCCGACACCACACGCGACTTCAGCACCGTCATCGCCGAATCACCACCACCACCGGCGACCGCGAAGTCCTTCCAGGTGTGGCCCTTCGATTGCATCGTGGCCTTAAGCTCGGCAGCCGCCTTGGCTTCGCCGCCCGAGGTCCACCAGTGCAGAACTTCCACCTCACCGGCTTGCGCCAGCGTGGCAGTCATCAGGCCGGCGGCCATCATCGCGAGGCTCAAGCCGCGCACGGTACGTTGGGAAATCGACATGCATGTCTCCTGGGGGTCAGAGTTATGGAGCCTGACGTATCAAGCGGTGGCGATGTTAATGTTTCATTAATGTTCTAACAATAGAACATGAACCTGGGACTTACCCGGGGTCGGACATCCGGCCGCGCAGCCGGCTCTTGCACAATCTCGGGCCCTATGAAGACGCCATCCCACCCGTCCCATCGTTTCGACCGCCTCGACGCGCTGCGCGCGGTCGCCATCCTGTGGATGGCCGCGTTCCATTTCTGCTTCGACCTCAACTACTACCACTTCATCCGCCAGAGCTTCACCACCGATCCGTTCTGGCTGGTGCAGCGCACCTGCATCGTCACGCTGTTCCTGTTCTGCGCCGGCTTCGGGCAGGCGGTGGCCTGGGAGCAGGGCCAGGGCTGGCCGCGCTTCTGGCGGCGCTGGGCGCAGGTGGCGGGCTGCGCGCTGCTGGTGAGCGCGGGCTCGTACCTGATGTTCCCGCGCAGCTTCATCTACTTCGGCGTGCTGCACGGCATCGCGGTGATGCTGGTCATCACGCGGGTCACCGCGAATGCGGGGCGCTGGCTGTGGCTGGCGGGCGCCATCGCGATCGCGCTGCCGCGGCTGGTGCAGCACCCGTGGTTCGACACCCGGCTCACGAACTGGATCGGCCTGATCACGCACAAGCCGGTGACCGAGGACTACGTGCCGCTGCTGCCGTGGATCGGCGTGATGTGGTGGGGCCTGGCCGCCGGGCAATGGGTGCTCGCGAACCGGCGCGAGTGGGTCACCGGCGCGCTGCCGAAGGCGCTGCATCCGTTCGCGGTGCTGGGGCGCTGGTCGCTGAGCTTCTACATGGTCCACCAGCCGGTGCTGATCGGCCTGCTGCTGCTCGCGACGATGCTGCGCCGCTAGGTCCGTCGACGCGATGGGGGGCCGCAACCTGTGATACACAGCAGGTTCGCTCTCCGCCGCGTCCGTCGGCGGTTATCGGAGAACGGATGACGCGTTTGTCGGTTCAGCAGCTCGCGACGGCGGGCTTCGTCGTCGCGGTGGCGTCCATCCTCACGCTGGCAGGCATCGGGTGGAACTTCGCACGCCAGACGCTCGAGGCCTCGGCCTTCGTGGGCCACACGCACCAGGTGATCGGCGTGACATCCGACATCCAGTCGGACATCTACCGTGCCGAGTCGGCCCAGCGGGCCTTCCTCGCGACCCGCAATCCGGTCTACATCGACGAGCGTGACGCCACGCTCGCCGTCATCGACACCGGCCTGCGCCAGTTCGCGTGGCTCACCGCCGACAACCCGAGGCAGCAGGCGCGCATGTCGGAGCTGCGCGGCGAGGTCGCGGCGCGCGTGCAGATCTTCCACGAGAACGAGGTGCTGGTGCCGAACGAGTCGCCGCAGGCGTTCGACGAGCGCCTCAACCGGGGCGTGCGGCGGCTGGAGCGCATCCGCGCGCTGCTCGACCAGATCAACACCGAGGAGCGGCGCCTGCTGGCCGAGCGCGAGGGCGTCGAGGACCAGCGCTCGCAGTCGACCGTCACCACCTTCATCGCGTTCCTGGCCACCCTCGTGCTGTTGCTGGGCGCGATCGCCTGGCGGCTGCGGCGCGACTGGGCCGCGCGCCAGCAGGCCGAGCAGGCGGTGGCCGAGGAGCGGCGCTACGACGCGCTGCATTCCCGCGCGTTGACGCTCTACAACGCGCAGTCGACGCGCGAGGTGGTGCTGGCCGAGACGCTGGCGCTGATCGGCGAGAACCCGCTGTTCCCGGTGGCGGTGTTCTACGAGCACGAGGAATGGGGCGGCGTGCTGCGCGCGGTGGCGCGGCACCAGGCGCCGGCCGACCTGAAGGGCGTGCTGCGCATCGACGACGGCCCGGTCGGCGCGGTGGCGCGCAGCGGCAAGCCGGCCTACTTCGACCGCTTCGACGCGGCCAGCGGCCTGCGCATCGAGACCGGCCTGGCCACGCTGCACCCGGCCGCGCTGCTGATCTGCCCGGTCAGCTACCAGGGGCGGCTGATCGGCGTGCTGGCGCTGGCCGCCTCGGCGCCGCTGTCGGCGCGCGACCGCGGCTTCATCGAGCGCCTGTGCTCGCAATTCGCGGTGGCGCTGCACAACCTCGGCCAGCTGCAGGAGCTGAACCTGCTGGCCGAGCAGCTGCGCGTGCGCGGCGAGGACATCCAGCTCAAGAACGCCGAGCTGGAAAAGGCCAACCGCATGAAGAGCGAGTTCCTCGCCAACATGTCGCATGAGCTGCGCACGCCGCTGAACGCGGTGATCGGCTTCTCGGGGCTGATGAAGGACGGCCTGGCCGGCGACATGAACGCCGAGCAGCTGGAGTACACGAACGACATCCACGCCAGCGGCAGGCACCTGCTGAGCCTGATCAACGACATCCTCGACCTGTCGAAGGTCGAGTCGGGCCACATGCCGCTCGAGCTGAGCGCGGCCGAGCCGTCGCACATCATGACGAGCGCGGTGTCGCTGATGCGCGAGAAGGCGGCCACGCAGCGGCTGCGGCTGAACGCGGTGTGCGCGCCCGACATGGGCAGCCTGCAGCTGGACCTGCGCAAGGCCAAGCAGATCGTCTTCAACCTGCTGTCCAACGCGATCAAGTTCACGCCCGAGGGCGGCGTGGTCACGCTGTCGATGAAGCGGGTGGCGCGCGCCGATGTCGACGGCGTGCTCGAGGCGCAGGACACGCGGATGTTCCGGCCGGCCGAGCGCACGCTGCCGTCGTTCCTGGAGATCCGCATCGAGGACTCCGGCATCGGCATCGCGCCCGACGGCATCCTGCGGCTGTTCCAGCCCTTCGTGCAGATCGATTCGTCGCTGTCGCGCGAGTACGAGGGCACCGGCCTCGGGCTGATGATGGTCAAGCGGCTGGTCGAACTGCACGGCGGCGGGCTGATGCTGCGCAGCACGCCGAACGCCGGCACGACCTTCGCGGTCTGGCTGCCGTGGCGGCCGGCCGGCGAGGAAGCGCAGCAGGCGCCGCGCGAGGAGTTGCCGGCCGGGCTGCCCGCAGTCGATGGCACGCCGAACGGCACGCCGCGCGATGCCGGGCCCGATGCACCGCTGATCCTCGTCGTCGAGGACGACCCGCGCACTGCGACGCTGGTGCGCGCGCAGCTGGAGTCCGACGGCTACCGCGTCGAGGTCGCGCGCAGTGCCGAGGACGGCCTGGCGCGGGCCGCGCAACTGCTGCCGGCCGCGCTGGTGCTCGACATCATCCTGCCCGGCCGCGACGGCTGGGACCTGCTGTCGCAGCTGAAGGAGCAGGCGCAGACGCAGCACATCCCGGTTGTCATCGTGTCGATCACCGCCGAGGCGCGGCGCGGCTTCGCGCTCGGTGCATCGCAGGTGCTGACCAAGCCGGTCTCGAAGGACGACCTGCTGGCCGCGCTGGCAGCGCTCGGCCTGGACGGGCAGCTGCCGGCGGCGCGCGTGCTGGTGGTGGACGACGACCCGAAGGCCGTCACGCTGGTCGGCAAGCACCTGCAGTCGGCCGGCTTCGTGCCGATGCTGGCCTACAGCGGCCGCGAGGCGCTGGAGGTGGTGCGCCAGCAGCGGCCCGCGCTGATCGTGCTCGACCTGATGATGCCGCAGCTGTCGGGCTTCGACGTGATCGAGGCGCTGCGCGGGCGCAGCGACACCGCCGACATCCCGATCATCGTGCTGACCGCCAAGCTGCTGACTGTGCAGGACCGGGCGCTGCTGAGCGGGCGGGTGCAGCAGGTGATGGAGAAATCGGAGTTCCAGCCGGCCAGCCTGCTGGCCGAGGTGAAGCGGGCGCTGGCCAAGGGGCGGCAGCGACGGTCATGACGGCGAGCAACGGCACGTCACCCTCGATCCTGGTCGTCGACGACAACGCGGCCAACCTGAGGCTGTACCGTGCGACCCTGCAGGACGTGGGCGCCGAGATCCACACCGTCGATCACGGCGAACTCGCGCTCGAGCGCTTCGCGCAGCGCTCGTCGTGGGCGATGGTGCTGCTCGACGTGCACCTGGCCGGCATCAGCGGCTTCGATGTCGCGCGCCGGCTGCGCGAGCTGCCGGGCGGTGCCGACGTGCCGATCGTGTTCGTCTCGGCGATCTACACGCACGAGGCCGACACCTTCGCCGGCTACCGCATCGGGGCGGTCGACTACATCCTGTCGCCGGTGGTGCCGGAGATCCTGCGCGCCAAGGTCGCGGTGTTCGTGCGGCTGCACCGCATGCGCCGCGAGGCCGAGGCCCAGTCGATCGCGATGGAGCGCGCCTACCGCGAACTGCGCACCGCCCATGCCGAGATGGAGGCGTTCAGCTACTCGGTGTCGCACGACCTGCGCACGCCGCTCGGGCAGATCGCCGGCTTCGCGCAGCTGCTGCAGCAGGGGCACGGGCAGTCGCTGGATGCGAAGGGGCAGGGCTTCCTCGGCCACATCCAGGGCGCGGCCCAGCGCATGAACCGCCTGATCGACGACATGCTGGTGCTGGCGCGCATGACGCGCACCGAGATGCAGTCCGAGCCGGTCGACCTGTCGGCGATGGCCGGCGAGATCGTCGGCGAGCTGGCGCAGGCGCAGCCGGACCGCCACGTGGCGTGGCGGCACGACGACGGGCTGACGGCGCAGGGCGACCCCGGCCTGCTGCGGGTTGCGCTGTCGAACCTGCTCGGCAATGCGTGGAAGTACAGCGCCGCGGCACCGGTCCCGCAGATCGAGTTCCGTCGCGCCGGGGCGCAGGGCGACGACGCCTTCTGCGTGCGCGACAACGGCGCCGGCTTCGATGCCGCGGCCGCCGGCGAGCGGCTGTTCCGGCCGTTCCAGCGCTTCCACCCCGGCTCGCRGTTCCCCGGCAACGGCGTGGGCCTCGCGATTGCCCAGCGGGTGGTGACCAAGCACGGCGGGCGCATCTGGGTCGAATCGGCACCGGGCCGGGGCGCCAGTTTCTATTTCACGCTGCCGCCGCTGCCGGCGATTCCAGAACACGCCTGACACAGGCACAAGGCGAGGAAAAAAAACCATGGCACGCATCCTGGTCGTCGAGGACAACGCACAGAACCGCAAGCTCGCGCAACTCGTGCTGCAGAAGGGCGGGCACGACGTGCTGTGTGCCGAAGGCGGCGAAGAGGGCGTGAAACTGGCCCGCGAGCACCTGCCCGAGCTGGTGCTGATGGACATCCAGATGCCGGGCATGGACGGGCTGGAGGCGACGCGGCTGCTGCGTGCCGATGCGGCGACGGCCGGGCTGAAGATCATCGCGCTGACGGCGCTCGCGATGAAGGGCGACGAGGAGCGCATCCTGAACTCCGGGTTCGATGCCTACCTCGCCAAGCCGTTCGACTACGCCGAGCTGGTCGGGCTGGTGAAGCGCCACCTCGCCTGACGCCTGGCGCCCGGGAGGCACAATCCCCGGATGAGCAACAAGATCCTGTTCGGCTTCCACGCCGTCACGGTGCGGCTGAAGACCGCGCCGAAGTCCATCCTCGAGATCCACGTCGACACGAGCCGTCGCGACCAGCGCATGCGCCAGTTCGTCGAGCGGGTGAAGGAGGCCGGCGCCAAACTGGTCGACAGCGACGACGACCGCCTGCAGAAGCTGTGCGGTTCGCACCGCCACCAGGGCGTGGTTGCCCGCGTCGAGGCGATGGCGATGAGCCATTCGCTGGACGACACGCTCGACGCCGTCGAGGAAGTCCCGCTGCTGCTGGTGCTCGACGGCATCACCGATCCGCACAACCTGGGTGCCTGCCTGCGCGTGGCCGACGGCGCCGGCGCGCATGCGGTGATCGCCCCGAAGGACCATGCGGTCGGCATCAACGCCACCGTCTCCAAGGTGGCCAGCGGCGCGGCCGACACGGTGCCGTACTTCATGGTCACCAACCTGGCACGGACCTTGAATGAGCTGAAGGAGCGCGACATCCTGGTCGTCGGCACGTCGGACGACGCACAGCAGTCGTTGTACGACATCGACCTGACCCGGCCGCTCGCGCTGGTGCTCGGCGCCGAAGGCAGCGGCATGCGGCAGTTGACCGGCAAGACCTGCGACGTGCTGGTGCGGCTGCCGATGCGCGGTGCGGTCGAGAGCCTGAACGTCTCGGTGGCCAGCGGCATCTGCCTGTACGAGGCACTGCGCCAGCGGCTGAAGCAGGAGGACTGAACCATGCCGACGATTGCCGTCAACCACCCGCTGGTGCGCCACAAGATCGGCCTGCTGCGCGAGGCCGAGATCTCGACCAAGAAATTCCGCGAGCTGACGAACGAGCTGGCCCGGCTGCTCGCGTACGAGGCCACGGCCGACTGGCCTTTGACCAAGACGACGATCGAATGCTGGAGCGGCCCGGTCGAGATCGACCAGATCAGCGGCCGCAAGGTGACGGTGGTGCCGATCCTGCGCGCCGGCCTCGGCATGCTCGATGGCGTGCTCGACATGATCCCGAACGCGAAGGTCAGCGTGGTCGGCCTGTCGCGCAACCACGAGACGCTGCAGCCGGAGCACTACTTCGAGAACCTCGTCGGCCACCTCGACGAGCGCACTGCGCTGATCATCGACCCGATGCTGGCCACCGCCGGCTCGATGATCGCGACCATCGACCTGCTGAAGCGCCGCGGCTGCACCGACATCCGTGCGCTGGTGCTGGTGGCCGCGCCGGAAGGYGTCGCTGCACTGCAGCAAGCCCACCCCGACGTGCGCTGCTGGACGGCCGCCATCGACAGCCACCTCAACGAGCTGGGCTACATCATCCCGGGCCTCGGCGACGCCGGCGACAAGATCTTCGGAACCAAGTGAATTCGCGGCCTGCAGCGTGCTGCAGCGCCGCATGAATGTTCGTTGGATATCCCTATTGGTCGGGGGCCGTTCACCAAAGCGTCACCGCTTCAGGCCACACTCTGCGTTCGTGCTGAGCACAGTGTGACGGTAGCGACACCGTCGTTAACGGTGGAGCGACGTTGACTGACATTCAGACCCTTGAAGTACCGCTGTTCGAACCCTATCGTCTGTCGGTGACCCGAGGGAGACCCCCGATGAAGAGCCCGTTTCGTTTCTGGATGACCGGTGGCATTGCGATGATCGTCGCAGCCCTGGGTGGTACCCGCGCATTCGGTGCGGAAGAGCGCCTGACGCGTGCGAGCGTCAGCCGTTTCGGCGTGACCGAGACGGTGCAGCGCATCGAGGCCTGTGCCGAGCGGCACGGCATGCCGGTGCTGGTGCGGCTGCAGCAGAGCGTCGGTGAGGACAACGAGCGCCAGCGCCTGGTGATCGTGTTCGAATCGACGCAGGGCGGCACGCCGGTGCTGATGACGAGTTCCGATGCCTCGCCCGACCTGCTGCTGCGTGTCGTGGTGCAGCGTGGTGCGAACGGCAGCACCGAGGTGATGTGGCGCGGCGCGGCGCTCGACGAACTGCCCGAAGGGCTGTCGCCGGAACTGCTGCACGACCTGGCCGACCTGCCGGCGCTGGTGGCTGAAGCGTTGTCCTGATTGGCGCAAGTGGCGCAGTGGCGCATTGGTGCGGAAGGCGGGTGCGGGGAGTCTGTGGCTCGCCGGCCGGTGCGGTCATCGCCCCTGGGGGCGATGACTGCCCTCCACTGACTGATTTCATGGCCCGTCGCCCAAACTCCCGCCACTCACTTCGTTCGTTGTGGTCAAACAGTGGGCGACAGTCAGT